>JANXMD010000606.1 GCA_025354845.1 Verrucomicrobiota bacterium
GTTTGGACGTTCCCCCCGTGGATTCTGGCTTCCGGAATGCGGCTGGGTTCCAGAACTCGAGTCCCCATTGATCGACGCCGGGATTGAATGGGTGGTCCTCGAAACCCATGGAATCACCCAGGGCACGCCGGTACCGCATGCGTCCATTTTCCGTCCGATTCGGACGCCGGGCGGCTTGCTCGCGGTGGGACGGGATCCCGCGAGTGCCCGACAAGTCTGGAGCCGTAGCAGTGGCTATCCGGGGGATCCGCGTTATCGCGAGTTCCACCGCGACCTTGGGCATGACGCGGAATGGGCCTACGTGGGGCCGCATCTTCCGACCGGGCGACGCACCTTTACCGGCTTCAAGTATCATCGCATCACCGGGACCGATGTCCCCGCGCAGGCCAAGCAGGTGTATGACCGGGCCGCGGCCCTGGAGGCGGTCGCCAGTCACGCCGAGCATTTTGTCTCGGAGCGGCTGCGGATTGGCCGCGAGGCGGGGGCGATTCTGGGGCGGCCGCCGTTGATGGTGGCGCCGTATGACGCTGAACTGTTTGGGCATTGGTGGCATGAGGGTCCGGAGTTTCTGGATGCGGTGGTACGTCGCATCGCCGCGCCGGGGTCTGGTCTCGAAGCCGTCCTACCCGGCGCGTTTTCCCGCTCGGAGCCCACCCTGTCCCTGCCGGCGGCGTCGTCGTGGGGAGAAGGAGGTCATTTTGGCGTGTGGCTCGATGAATCCAACGCTGCCATGCAAACCCCGCTGCGGCGTGCCGGGGCGTTGATGCGTGATCTTGCGGATCAGTACTCACGACGTTCGATGGCCTTGCTCCAGGACCGCGCATTGCGTCAAGCGGGGCGGGAACTGTTGCTGGCGCAGGCCAGCGATTGGCCATTTCTGGTTAAGATGAACACGGCGGGGGAGTATCCGGAGTTGCGGTTCCGGGCGCATCTGGAGCGGTTTCACCAGCTGGCCGCGTGGCTACAGTCTGAGCCCGACGACGAGGCGGCTTTGGTCCAACTGGTGGACGACCTGGAGTCCCGCAGTCCGCTGTTTCCTGAACTCGACTGGCGCGTTTGGCGAAGCCGATCGGAGTGAGAGATCGGAGATCGGAGATGGAGCGGTGCGGGCCTTCAGCCATTGAGATGAGGTGATGAGGGACTAGTCTGAAGCTCGCCCCTAGTGGATCCGTACGGATCTGGGGCCGTCCGAGCCAGAAGGCCTCCAATTCCGCCGGCTCCAACGAGGCTCCCGCTGAGTTCCACCCAGGGTGTAGAGGGCCTGGGCCGTGTTGGATCCGTCCCGCTCCCTTTTGGAAGGAGTCGCTCCGGGTCCTATTCAGCCCCGGTCAGAGGCAATAGGTAATAAAGCGAGGTACCGCCCCCCGACCCGCGTGACTTGGTTAACCACGCATTCGTACTCAATCCTCAGCGCCGTCGGAATCGCAAATCCGTCGCAACCATTTCAGATGTGTCAATAGTGAGGACCCGTTCCGCTTTCTCAAACCAAAAGCTGTGGCACAGCCGAGGCAGGGAGTGCTGGCTTGGGCATTTGGGGCGACCTCAATAGGGATATCAGACGCATCCAAACTTATCCTTTTCGGCTCAATCAGAATATTTTTGACGGGCTGCGAGGAGTACCCCGCGCGTTCGGAACCGCAAACAACTTCACGCCCTTGGTTCCGTCTGCGACGGCCACCCGTTTGCCATCCGGCGAAACGGCCAACCCTGAAACCGCGTGTTCCGCAGTCCAGGAGTGAATCTGACGGCCGGAGGCAAAGGCCCAAAGGATGACCTTTACCGGGACGCTGGAATCCCGCTCATTAAATCCGCCCGTAACCAGCATTGTGCCATCGGGCGAAAATCGGATCGGCCAAATGGTCTCGGGTTGTCCAGTGATCTTTCGCACGACCTTCCATGATTGGGTGTCCCAGAGGTAGATCACCCTATCGACCCCCGCCGTCGCCAGGTACTTCCCGTCCGGAGAATAGGCCAGATCAAACGTCGCAACCGTCATGTCATCGACGACGCGCTGCAACGCGCCCGTGCGCACATCCCAGACACGAATATCGGTGTCGTAAGCCGCGGTGACGAGCGTTTCGCCGTTGGGTGAGAACGCCATCGACGAAACGCCGCCGATACCGGCTGGTACCCGCAAACGAGGTTTGCCGGATCGATCGATCACCTGGACTTGGTTGCCGCTGGGCACCGCCGGATCGCCACTGGACGCAGCGATCATCGCGCCATCCGCGGTCGATGCCATGGCCCTTGTGAAGAGGCACACTGGAAGCTCGAAGGTCGTGAGGACGCGCCCGCTCTCAGTGTCGCGGATTTGGCCAGCACCATTGGTGGCTATCGTCGCGAACTGATTGCCGGATGTAAAAAGTGAGGAAAAGGCTGCGCCCGGCTGTGGTTCGAGGGTGAGAGCAAGTTTGCCGGCCGCCAGATCCCAAACACGGACCTTCTTATCTTCACCCAGCACGGCGAGGGACTTGCCGTCCTTTGAGAAGCTCACGCCAAGTGAAACCACGTCCATCGGCAATATCTGATCGCAGAAGACCCTCGCCACGGATGCGGCGAAACCCAGTGCGGCGATTTGAAGAAAACGTTTCATGGTCAGTCTTTTTCCAGAATGAGATCGAAGGCGACCGCCGAACGCGGTGACGTGTTTTCGTCCAGCAGGGTAACCGGGCGAACGCACTCCCTATGCAAGACCAGGCCCGATTTCGCGTAGTTCTTCTCCGGGTCGCCTTCAAAGAACGGGTCGGTGGCGAAGTAGAGTTGAGTGATCAGCGGCTTACAACCGGGAGCAGTGATCAGATAGTGCACATGCTGCACCGGGCGGTCGGGATAATGGCCCGGCATGATCGTTTCCACCTGGTAGTCGGTGGCGCCATCCAGGGCGAGCTTTGCTCGATAGCGGTAGCCCTGAACATCGTAGAAGCCCCTCTGGTCGGCATGCCAAAGCTCGACTCGAGCGCCATGCACGGAATCGCCGCGGGTGTCCAGAATCCTGCCTGAGATGCGAAGCGGCAGTCCCGGCTCACGAGCCACGCGCAGGTTGGCCGTGTTCGGTGCGCCTTTCTTGTAGAAGGGACCGAGATCCTCCGGTGGGGTTGGTTTCCGGGCTTTTGCCCGGGCTTCCTCCCAGGCCGCAAGCAAGTGAACTTGGGAAGAGGCGGCGGCCCCCACCAGCAGGCCACGCACGATGCACGTTTCCAAAAATTCCCGGCGGCGGAGTGCTTGGTTGATCATGGGGTGTCCTAAAAGGTGGTGGTCATGGTTGCTGGAGTGGTCCCAATTGGGAGAATTGCTGAAAGAGCATCAAGGATTGAGACCGTCGACAGAGCTTCAAGGCAGGCACGCAACACAGAATCGCGGCCGCGTACGGCGTCCAGAACTGCGCGACGCTTTTCCCAAGATGGGGGTTCCAAGTAGACCGAGGGGAGTCATCACGGCGAGCGGAGGCGGTAGATGCGGCTGGGGTAGTTCGTCCACTGGGGGTCGCTGAAATAAAACGATCCACCGCTGAGAGTGTTGGTTAGCAGCGAAACCCAGACGGGATGGAGCACAGTCGTGGAAGCTTCCACCACCACAGGGGTGTTTGGAGCCCAGGAGACGGTAAAACCGAATTGATTCGTTCGCACACCAAAGCTGGCATCGCCGGACCGGACCTGCGGGAGCCATTGAGCGGTCGGAGCGCCGCCGAAAGTTGGACCCCAAAGTGTGGTGCCGGGCAGGTGGTAAACCGTCGTATTGTCAACGGTCGCATCATCGCCTGAGACAAAAGCATTTGTCTGGACGCTTGGGACGTTGCCCGCAAAAAAGACGCTCCGCAGCTCCGTGCAGGCCCCGAAGGCGTAGCGACCGATGTAGGTCACGCCGTTGCCGATCGTCACGTCCGTGAGGCTGGTGCATC
>JANXMD010000660.1 GCA_025354845.1 Verrucomicrobiota bacterium
TTCGGGTAGGTAGAAGCTCATCAGGCCCGCGCGGCCGTAGTGGTCGGCGATGAGGAACACTGGTTTTCCCTCGCGTTTCTGGAGGGCCAGCCGCTGTTCGTTGACGAGGCCAGCCAGGGCCCGGTGCCCGCGGACGCGACGCAGGGGATCGACACGATCCGGAAGCGGTTGGCCGCTGATTTTCTCGACGAGTCCGGTGTCATGCAACAGCACCACGATTGGAAGGCCCAGGGCGATGCCGATGCCGAGCAAGCGCTTGGCGGTCCGAATTCCCGCAGGTGGCTGATGATGCCACCACACGGCGGCGAACAGGAACAGGGGCAGGATGGAGGGGGCGATCCAATTCGGCTGAACTCGGGCTCGAAGGGTGTAAGCGAGGAACCACAGGAATACTGGTCCACCGAAACACAACAGGTACCAAAGAAGTTCAGTGCGGGGATTCACCACGTCGCGACGCATTGGACTTCGGAGGAAGGCAATCACCGCCCAAACCACCGCGACGAAGAACACGGGGTTCATGAGAGCGGGAACGGTGGCCAGGAAATCGATGAGGAAATTCGCCGTAGGATGCCACGCCGTGTCCAATCCACCGCGTTCGGAAAGGTGCCGCACGGTAATCCAGCCATTTGACTGATTCCAGAGGAGGACCGGCAGGGTGCAGACCAGATTGATCGCCAACGCGAGCCACGGCCCCGGGCGGCGGAGTTGCTTCCGGGCCGGTGGCCACGCGAGGAGGAAGAAACCAAACGAGGCCCATAGAAAGGGGGAGCTGTATTTACTGAGGAAGGCGCCGCCCGAGGCTAGGCCGGTCAGGATCCAATAGCGGGTGGAGTCCTCCTGGATCGCCCGCCAACCGCACAGCACGGCGGCAGTCCAGAACAGCACCAGCAACGGGTCGATGGTAATGAGGATACTGCCGACCGAGAGCAGCGGCGTGGCCGTGACGGCGACGAGAAAGAGCACTGCGGTGCGGGCACTGGTCCAGCGCGCCAATGGCCTGAGCAGCATCCAGCCGATGCCGAAGGCCATCAGGGGTGAGAGGAAGCGCACTCCAAGTTCGGAGTCACCCCGAACGTGGGTCCCGATCCACTGCGCCACGGCGATGCCAAACGGCTTGGAGTAATACGAAAGCGCCAGATGTTTAGACCAAAGCCATTGGTACGCTTCGTCCTCACTGAGCTCGATGATTCCGGAACGGAGGTACATCCACCGTCCGACGAGCAGGGCAACTAGCAGGAAGCGGCCAAGACGTAGCCATTCGAGTTCCAGGGCAACGGAGGGCGGCCTTCCCTTGGGTTCGGGGACGGTCGGCGCTGGATCGACGAGGAGGGAGGGGCGTCGTCGCCACCAGATCGGGAAGCACTGACTGCCGAGTCGCCTCCAGATCCCTTCGGCGCCAAAGGTGACGACCAAGCCGCTCAAGGAGCCGAGGGCGGCGCCGGTGAGGACGTCGCTCGGGTAGTGAACCCCGAGGTACAATCGCGACATCGCGCAGCCTGCGGCGATCGGCACGGTGAACCGGGCACTGCGCCGCCAAAACAGAAACGCGATGGTGGCCAGCAGGGCCGCGTTGCCGGCGTGGGAACTGGGGAAAGAACGGTACTCGCTGCCTCGACCCACTCGGAGGTGGGTCTCGGGATGGGTGACAAAGGGCCGCGGACGGCGGACCGATTCCTTGATCGTGTTGATCACCACCGAATCCGCCACCAGGAGTCCGGCCAACGCCAGACCGAGAAACATCCGTCCACGAAAGCCGCCGCGGATCAACAGACCAAGTGCCACCACGGCCATGAGGGGTCGCGACCAGGCGTTTCCGCTGAGAAACGGCATGAGCTGGTCAAACACCGGATTGGACAGCGTCTGATTGACGAAGCGGAATCCTGCGAGATCAAGGGAAGTGAACCAGTCCATGTTTCAGGTGGATGCAAGATAACCGCGTGGAACCGGCGACACAGCTGGAAAGGTGCGAAACCTCCGTCGTCGTTCGGAGCAACTCAGCGATCCTTGAGGACGGCCTTGCGATAGGCCCGATGGAGATCGCGGACGCTCGACGATTGTCGGAGGGGGACGCCGTCGAGATGGCTGGCGGGCAGGATTTCGAACGAGCACGCGGTGAGAAACACTGCGGCGGCCTGTTGCAATTGATGGATCCGACAGCTGCGCTCGGTGACCGCCCATCCGAGGTCCCGTGCCAGTTCGAGAATGAATCCCCGCGTCACGCCGGCCAGCAGACCCTCGGCCAGCGGGGTGGTGCAAAGAATCTCGTTCTCGAGCCAAAACAGATTGCTGCTCGCCGCCTCGGCAAAGCGGCCGTCGGTGTTGAGTAGCAGGGCTTCATTCGCGCCCTGTGACTCCGCCTCGGAACGGGCAAGAATCTGCGTCAGCTTGTTGTTTGTCTTGAACGTCGCGAGGCGATCACTTGTGGCGATTCGTACCGATGAGGTGAT
This sequence comes from Verrucomicrobiota bacterium, assembly GCA_025354845.1. GTDB lineage: Bacteria > Verrucomicrobiota > Verrucomicrobiia > Limisphaerales > UBA9464 > CAIVQB01. Next base: position 2,448 of record JANXMD010000660.1, read on the forward strand.
CAGCTTCCAGGCCCCAGTGTTTTCGGGGTCAACGAGTGGCGCCGGGTGCAGAGCCATCACCAAGAGTGGTTGATTCGCGCCACGTGTGGAGTAGCCACGCGGCCCGACGCCACGGGACAAGGTGAGGCGAAGGAGGGCTTCCGGAAGACCATTGTGCGCGATCAGTTCCGCTCCGGCAGCCAGGAGCATGGCGCGGTTCCAGGGGATTCGGATGCCCAGAAAGGCGGCACCAGCCTCCAGACGCTGCAAATGCTGTTCCCATCGAAAGGGAATGCCGGCGTAGACCCGGATGGTCTCAAACAGCCCGTCTCCGTAGAGAAACGAACGGTCGAATACCGAAACCGTGGCCTCCGATTCGGCGATCAGGCTGCCATTCATCCAGACGAGGGGCGGCTTGGATGGGGGCTTCACGTCAGGAATGAGGGAGCGATCTGGGGGTGTAGGTGGTGGTGGAACACGGGATTCAATGCGGCTCGAAGCCCGGCTGCCTTGGCCTCGGTTTCCTCGAACTCGTCGGCAGGATTGGAGTCAGCCACGATGCCGGCTCCGGTGTG
>JANXMD010000665.1 GCA_025354845.1 Verrucomicrobiota bacterium
GCTCTGAAAGGCTCCCGGTGACGCGCTGTCGACCCGCCAATGCAGCGTGGCGGAAATGCCCGCTGGGGCCTCGTCGAGGATGCGGGCGAAGATAAAAATGGACTCCGTGGATTTTGGAACGAGGGGGAACTGCCCGGTCGCGGAGATGAGCGGCGCGGCGTTGGATGCGGCCGTGGAATTGGGTGCCCCCGGAGTGCCACCTGGCGCGAGACTGGAGGTCCAGTTGAGTGCGAGCGCGTGCGGAAGCGAGGCATTGACCAGTTCGAGGGATCGGCCGCCGCCGTTGTGTCCGGCATGCCACTCCCATCCGGCATAGCCGTGATCCGGGGTGCCAAGCTCGCGCGTCGCCCAGTCGCCTTCTGTGGCGTATGTGAAGGCGTCCACGACGTTTCCGGACGCGTCGTGGAGTTTGAGGCTGTCGCCGGCACCCAATTGGCCGGACCATGGGCCGGCGATCGTGGCTAGCGCGGGATGCGCGGCGCGAAATCGAATCGGATCGGCGCAGACCACGAGATAGCCATCAGCCGGGATCGTCGTGGCCGGCAACTGCAGGTCAATTCCGCCGGAAAGGCGCCATCCTGTGACCTCCACAGTGGCGGTTCCGGTGTTGTGCAATTCGATGAACTGATCGGCGGCGAGTTCGGTGGGCGGCCGGTAAAGCACTTCGTTCACCACGACCGCCGCTGCCGTTCGCCCGGAGAAACCCCCAGCGGTGACCAACGCAGCGACGACAAGGTGTCGAATGTTCATTTGTGTGTCTTCAAAGTGTAGCAAGGCACAGGCCAACGCCAATGGATGCGACGGGGAAAGGAGTCGGAGCTGGATGGGCCCGCTCGGAAGAACGCCTGGAACGAGACAGGCTCAGTAGACGATCGCGAACGAACCGTCGGGACGCGCCGCGACCGCCGGATAACTCCACACCGGCATGTCCTCGCGCGTTCCGCCGGTGGTCGTGGGCTTACCCTGAGCATCGAAAAGCCGCCATCCGACGCTGCCGCCGCGGTTCCATCCCGTACCCTCGGTCCAAACGAGCAGGGTTTCGCCGCGTGAATTGGAGGCCATCGAAGGATGACGCGCGCCTGGACCGGAAACCAGCAGGGTGGGTTCGGAGGCGCCCATTGCCTGGCCGAAGAGGCGGCCGCCGGTTTCCCAGGCGAAGTGCATTCCGGTGCTCCGCCGCTCCATGGCAGGCAGGCTCATCGGACAGGCCCCGGAGGTCCAATCCTGGAGCAATCGGCGCTGAAATCCGGCTCCATCGGCCGCCGGTTCCAGGAGTTGAGTGCCCCGGTGGACCAGATCTTTGGCGCCGCGGTAGACCACGAACACCCGTCCTTGGGAATCGGTGGCCGCACCCAGACCGCAGCAACCACAGACGCCGGTGCCGTCACCGGGATCCACCGGATGTTCGGTTTCGAAGGTCTTCCCGTCGTCCCGCGACACCGACTCAAAGATCCTTCGGCGATCCTCGCGCGTCTGCCCCTGGCCGTCCCCGGCATGCCAGAACACATGCACCACGCCGGAACCATCCACCGCCACGGCACCGCCACCGTCGAGATCGGCCGTGGCGGAGATCACGTTTCGCTGCGTTTCAAAAGCGGTCGTTCCTGCGAGTTTTCGGGCGTAGAGCAGGGGCGAACTCTTCGAGGGACGTGGGCTGGCAGTGCCGGAACCATTCCAGATCACGTGGAGCGTGCCCTTCGCGGACACCGCGAGCCTCGCGCCTCGGATGGTCCCCATGGCGATCGCGCTTCCGGCCTGGCTGTTGACGCGCAGCGGTAGGGTCGAAAGACGTCCTTCGACCCCCAAGTCGGCATAGTTCACCTCAGAGGCGCCGGCGGGACCGGAAAGCCAAACCGCTTGGAGGTGGTCGGCTCGATCGAGTGCCAATTCTGGCTGCATTGCGCCGACCGGGAGTCGGATCCACGCGATATCTCGGGGCGTCCCTGCACTTACGGTCAGGAATCCAAAAAGGGCACCGATGCAGGCAAAAAGGGAATGGCGACAGGGCATGAGGCTAGTTGTTCTCCGGCGCGTGGCGTCGAAGGCCGACCGAATGAGCGATATCGTTGAATTCCTCAGCGGAAACCTCGTGAAGTTCCTTGCCCTTCTTGGCCAGCTTCTCGTTGATCTTCAACGCCTTCTCCGTCATTTCCTCATGGGTTTCCTTGGCCCCGCCGACCAGGGTGAAATTCTTGCCCTGGGTGAGCCGCTTGTGGCCGTCGGAATCGAGTCCGATGCCGAGCATCCGTGCCGTGGCCGGCTTCTCGGGCTTCTTGCCGGAAGTACTTCCCATGGGCGGAGCCTAGACGGGGAGCCAAGGTGCGCAAGCGGGGATTCCTGCGGAACTCCTTTGGATTCACCTTGCTCCGCAAGTGTCAGTTTTGCTAATAATTCCCGGCCATGGCAGCCATCGGCCGGTTTCAAAAAGGCGACGACATCTTCTACGCGAAGGTGGTGGATGGGGAGCTGTTTCGATTGATCGGCGATGTCTTCGGCTCGCCGTCCTTCGAAAAGAAAGCCACCCCGCTCAAAGGAGTGAAGACCCTCGTTCCGGTCGTTCCCTCCAAAATCATCGCGGTTGGTCTTAACTACGCCGATCACGCCCGCGAAAGCGGCAAGCCACTGCCGAAGGAGCCGTTGTTCTGGTTTAAGGCCACCACGTCGCTCATTCCCGACGGTGCCAAGATCGAGATCCCGTTTGCCAACCACCGCACCGACTTCGAGGCCGAACTGGCCATCGTGATCGGTCGCCGGATGCGCAACGTCACGCCGGCCGCCGCGGCCCGCTACATCTTCGGCTACACCGCCGCCCAGGACATCAGCGACCGGACGATCCAGAACTCCGAGAGCCAGTTCGCCCGCTGCAAGTCCTTCGATACGTTTACGCCACTCGGACCGTACGTGGAGACCAAGATTGATCCGCACGATCTGAGCATCCAGCTGTTTCAAAACGGTCAGCTCCGCCAGAATAGCAATACCAGTCAGTTGGTGTTCAACTGCTTCCATCTGGTCAGCTTCATTTCGACCAACATGACCATGCTGCCGGGTGACGTGATCCTCACGGGCACGCCCAGCGGTGTC
>JANXMD010000671.1 GCA_025354845.1 Verrucomicrobiota bacterium
CTTCCGATTTGGGATTTAACGACGGAAGGACTGGGCAAAATCATCGGCGCTCACTTCGCGAACCACCTTTTCAAAACGGGAGTCGCGAATTCGCGTCTGGAGTTCCGCTTCCCAAGCCGCGCCATCCATTGGCAGCGCCAGCGTCTGCCCCCGGATCGAGGAGAACACGATGGCATTGGCCAATTCCACCGAGTGCATGCCGTCCGCACCGGGCGCGATCAGCGGCGCCCCGTCGAGGGCCGCGGCGACAAAGTTTTCCATGAGCGCCGCATGGGGCGCCGGATGATTCTCGAAGGGCAGTTCCTCCTCGCGGGTCACCGGCTTGCTGAAGCCGACAGTTGCCGTTTTCGACCACTCGAGGGCATCGGCCTCGTTTTCCAGGAACACGAGCCGGTTGTTCTCCAACACCAGCCGACCCCGCGATCCTGCGAGTTCGAGCCGATTGGTCCCGGGTGCCTCGCCCGTGCTGGTGATGAACACGCCGGTCGCCCCGTGAGCCCATTCGAGGTAGGCGGTCACCTGATCCTCCACCTCGATGTCATGCCAGCGTCCAAACTCAGCAAATCCACGAACCGACGACGGCATGCCCAGAATCCAGGAGAGCACGTCCAAATTGTGCAAACACTGGTTCAAAAGCACGCCGCCGCCTTCACCCTTCCAGGTGGCCCGCCAGCCGCCGCTGGAGTAGTAGGCGTCGGTGCGGAACCAGTCGGTGATGAGCCAGCTCACCCGCTGCAATCGCCCCAGTCGACCGCTGGCGAGGAGATCGCGAATGCGGGCGTAGCGAGGCTCCACCCGCAGTTGAAACATGCCGGCCAGGACACGGTCGGGATGACGCTGCGCGCAGGCAAGCAGGCGCTCGGCGTCCGCTTTGTGGGCCGAAATTGGCTTCTCCACCATCACGTGCAGCCCCGCCTCAAGCGCGGCAATGCCGAGTGCCGTGTGTTGGTAATGCGGCGTGGCGATCAACACCGCGTCCAGTGTCCCCGAACGCATCATCGCCTCCGCATCGGTCCACACCGTCAGTCCGCGCTCCTTCCAGGGTTCCAACTTGACCGGATTGGGCGCACACACGGCACGGAGCTCACAGCGGGGTACCTTGCCGGCGAGCAGGTAGTCGGCGTGATGCCGGCCGATGTTCCCGATGCCAATCAAGCCGAGACGCAGTGTGGACATGCCCGAGTGTGTCCGCGTCGGCGGCATGGCTTCAAGTCAAGTCAAGGCGCACCCGGGCATTGAGCCGTCGGGTTTTGAGTGTACCTTGAGCCCGTGATGACGTTTCGCCAATTCTCCGCCTGCTTCGCCGCAGGATGGATGGCGATCTGGTCCGTGCTGGCCGCACGCGGGGAGGACGCTCCCGAGCGCGGACTGAACTCGATGAAGGCGCTCGTCCGGAAGCGATTCCCGTCGGTCCGCCAGCTGTCGGTGGGAGAACTGGACGCTTGGCTAAGTCAGACCAACCGCCCGAAACCGCTCTTGGTGGACGTGCGCACTGAGAAGGAATTCTCCACCAGCCACCTTCCGGGAGCGCGTCGGCTGGATCCTGGTGCCCGAAAGCTGCCGGCGGACTGGAAGGTCGGGGCAGGGACGCCCATCGTTTTTTACTGCTCGGTCGGTTACCGATCGTCCCAACTGGCAGAGCGCGCCGCCCGCTCGGGTTGGACCAATACCTACAATCTGGAAGGCTCGATCTTCGAATGGGCGAACGACGGGCATCCGGTGGAGGCGGACGGAAAGCCCGTTCATGTAGTCCATCCGTACAACGACACTTTCAGCAAACTGCTCAAACCCGAGCTGCTGCCAAGTCCTTCAAAGCGATGATCCAAGAAACGGCAGTTCTAACCATAGATGGACACAGATCAATCGGGCCGAGCGGAGCTAGAGGGATGAGCCCATTCGGTCAGAGTCCATCGATCCCTTCCTTTCAGTATCTGCGTTCATCCGCGTCCATCTGCGGTTTCACTCTTCCTCAATCGTCGAATTAACGATGATCGATCCCGCTCCATGGCTTTTTTGGCGACCGCGGTTGAGCCTGCTCTGGATGGCAGCGCTGTTGATTTGGGAGACCCGCGAACCCTGCTTCGCCTTCTTCCAGGACGGCACCGAACGCGGGCTCCATGCCCTCCGCAATCTCTCACTCGCCCTGATCAACGTACTGGCCGTCTCCCTCGGGTTTGTCAGCGCCTGGGCGGGTATCGCCGCCTGGTCGGAGTCCCAACGCATCGGGCTGTTGAACTGGATTCCGCTCTGGGACTGGTTGCACGCGCTGGCGGCCATTCTGGCTCTCGATCTCTGGACCTACACCTGGCACCGCATTTGTCATCGCATCCCGATCCTCTGGCGCTTCCACCGTGTCCATCACTCGGACCCGACCATGGACGTCACCACGGCCAACCGCTTTCACTTCGGCGAAATCGCCCTGTCGTCGTTGCTACGCTTGCCGGTGATTGCGCTGGTTGGCGTTCGGTTCGGGGAATTGGTGGTGTATGAAACCCTGCTCCAGGCCGTGGTTCAGTTTCAGCATGCCAATATCGCCCTACCGGTCGCGGTTGAACACTCGCTCCGCCGATTTCTGGTGACTCCTGGGATGCACAAAGTCCATCACTCGCGCGACCAGCCCGAGACCGACTCCAACTATGCCTCGCTGCTCCCCGTCTGGGACCGCCTCTTCGGCAGCCTCCGTCACCGCGAGGATCTAAAAGCCATTCAAATCGGCTTGGAGGGGCAGGACGCCCCTGCGCAACAGACGGTGAACGCACTCCTCCGCGAGCCCCTTCAATAATTCGGAGACGAGATTTCGGAGATAGGAGATGGGAGATCGAAGTTGGGAGGTCGGGTCAAATCCTGACCCGGACCTGACCGTCGGAACGCCCCCAGGGGCTAGCTACCCCGTTGGGAGTTCGGTCTGCAGGCGGTCCGGGACCTTCGACCGTTGGACTTTGGACTTTGATCCCTCGGGCCAACGGCCCATCCCACCGATAGCCTGGGGCGCGAGCCCCAGGAAACGCCCTATACACCACCCCGAAGCGCTGAAGGCGCGCTCCAAACTGCCCTCAAGAAGGATTGAATTTGGAAAGCACGAAAGCAGGAACGCAAGAACAACAAAACCGCAAAGCCGCTTAGGATTCCGTATTTCGGGACCTTCGACTTTAGACCTTCGACTTTCGACTCGCC
>JANXMD010000241.1 GCA_025354845.1 Verrucomicrobiota bacterium
CCCGCAGGCCCCGGTGTAGGTGGCCAGACGCCCCTCCGGCGTCAGTTGCCCCGGCTGGTAACCGCGGTTCACACCGGGATTCACCCGGGCGGTCCACACCCGCTGATCCTCCACCAGCTGCACGTTCACCCCATACGGACTGCGCAGATTCGGATTCCGCAGCAGGTAGCGTCCATCGACGAGGTCGGCGCGAAGTTGGTCGGAATTCGAATTGTGATACAGCCGGCCGAAGTTGTCCTGCGACAGGCCCCACTGGCCGCGGAACTGGGTGGACTCCTTCTGCCACGCATTGGTACCGGAGGCATTCCAGCGGTAGCGCCAGGTGTGATTCGCCGAGTAGATCCAGTTGTCGAGTGCCCAGGTGGGACTGTTGCTCGCGTGTTCCGGGTTCGCCTTGCGACCGAGCTTCGGATCGTCCTGGCTCGCGTAGTCGTCCGACACCAGCTCCTTCTTGTCGGCCTTTCCGTCCCCGTCGGTGTCGCGTAGGAACCAGAGCTTCGGAGGCTCGGCCACCAGGGCTCCGTCCTGAAAGAGCATTACCGAACGGGCCATGACCAAGCCGTCGGCAAAAACCGTCCGCTTGTCCATGCGGCCGTCCCCATCCGTGTCTTCGAGAATCGCGATTGAGCACACTCCACGGCCCTCACCATCGCCATCGGGAGTCGCCATGTACCCCTTCATTTCGACCACCCACAGACGTCCGCGATGATCGAACTGCATCGCCACCGGCGAGCTCACCAGCGGCTCGGCGGCCACCAGTTCGACGTGAAATCCCGGGGCGATGGCGAAGGATTTTGCCTCTTCCTCAGGGCTCCGCACGGGCGAGAGGGGGATCTTCTCCGTAGGCACCCGCTCTTGCTGGATCTCGTTGGTGTGATCGCCGTTTTGACCGACGGCAACGCCGCCAATGAGGAGTTGGAACGTCAGGGCGGCACGAAGGATCGGGGGTCGCAACATGGGACAAATTCGGAGTCCACCCACCCGGACGGTGCTTCCGGGGTTCATTCCGGAATTCGGTCAGACTCGGATGCAGGACGGTGTCGCCAAGCAATACCTTCAATTCCGATTTACGCCAAGAACCCGCTTCCGCCGGGAGCGCTGGCATCCTGCCGGCGAGAGGGATTGAATTTGAAAGCAGGAAAGCAGGAGAGAAAACAACCAAGACGCAAAGCGCAGGGACTTTCGACTTTCGACTTTCGACCTTCGACTAAAAGAGTCAGGCAGAACCCGTACTCGATCAAATCCATCGATCAAGCCCCCGGGGGTGTCCCGAAATGCGCCTTGTGGGCGGCATATCCGGCGACGTCCGAGAGCATCGCCTCGATGGTAGCCTCGAGTGGCTTGATCGACACCAGCCCGGAGAAGATCGCGCGATCGCCGATCGCATCCTCCAGTACGAAAGCGGGTCGCTGCGAAATCTTGAGCCCGTGGAATTCATCGGTGGAGGCCTTCGCCCGCGCGGCGACTTCCGGTGATCTGGCTCGATCGAGCAACCGCCCGGCGTCCACACCCGCAGCGGTAGCACCGATTTCCGCCGAGATCTCCCACTGCCCCACTCGACGTCCTTCGCGGACGGCGGCGTTGGCAATCGCCAACCGCACGCGATCGTCGTTCACACCAAAGTCTCGGGCCGCCTCGCACACCAGGTTGGGTGCGAGGTATTCCCGCAGCGCGGGATCGAACCAGCCGGAGCTCAACATGTACGGAGAACGCATGATCGTCCCGCTGCGCCGATAGAACCAATCGCACTGCTCGCGCGAAACGGGCATGCCCGAACCGTCCATCAGCGCCAGCTTCCATTCGAAGTCCACCTGACCGGCGTAGCGCTTCTGGAGGTCCGCCCAGACGGGCTCCACCCAGTGACACCAGGACGACACGACTTCGAGGTAGTAGGTGATGCGCAGGTTCATGGCGGGATTTCGAGTCGGGAGGAATCAACGGCCAGGAGGCTTGGGCGGAAGGAGCGCGAGGATGTCCTGCTGCTTGAGATACCAGTCGCGCAACGGGCGAGAGAGCGTGGAGTCCTTGAATTCCTTGAAGTTCGCAATGTTGAGCGCGCCTTCGACGTCGTCCTTGAGCGCCTTGTTGAGGTCGCCCTTGGCATCCACTGCCCAACCGCGGAACGAGCCGGTTTTGTCATTTAACGCCTTGGCAGCAGCGAGGCGGCTTTCGTCGTCGTACTTGAACGCCACCACCTCAACGAGGCTCTTGTCCACCTTGCCGCGGATGTGGGTCTCCTCGTCCTTGGCCAGGATCACTGCTCGGGCCACCTCGATGATGCGGCGCTCCAGTTTGGCCACCAGGTCGTCGTCACCGAGGGTTCCGTTGGCTTCCAGCGACAGGTCACGCGTCAGGTTCTCCATCCGACTGCAGACCTGTTTCACCAATTCTTTCTCGAACTGGGTGAAGAACTGCTTGCCACGCTTCAGAATCACTTCCTTCTCGGCCGGCGAGAACGAGTAGCGTTTCTCATCCAGGCCCACCCAGTTGGTGTAGGCGGGGCTTTCCAGAAGTTTCTCCAACCGGGCATTGAGCGCGACGGCGCTGACCTTCTCAACCGCCTGCACCCCCTTGGGTTCGTCCTTCAGCTCCAGTTTGAGATCGAGCGGAAGAAAGGCGAACGCCGCGCGATCCAATCCACCCAGGCGGTCGACTTGATCGTTGAGCGCCTTCCAATGGGCCTTCACGCGGTCCTTGTGGTTGAGCTCATCGAGCACATCGAAGTCATTTTCCACCTTGAGCGATCGCGCCCCGGAACGGAACCAGACCAGCATCCGACTCAACTGGCCGGCGGCGCTTGTGGCGTACGAGCGTGCATCTAGCGGCACCTTGGTCACAGGAACACTGTCCCGCGGGTCGCGTGGCGCCTTCTGGGCGATGAATCGCTCGATGAGCGAGCTCGGTAGGTTGTGCAGCAACTCCGACAGGTCGCTGTACGCCGCCAGGACCGGATCCGCGCCGTAGTCAAAGGTGGCCACGTCTCCGTAGCGGATCGCGTCGCCGTCAGTGCCGAAAAGCAGCTTCTTTTCCGAGGGCTCCTTGCCGTTGTAATACCCCCACTGAATCGCCGCGCGATCATGCGGCAGCGCCTCCGGATTCACCCGCATGCGCCAGCCGACGAAGGCCGCGGCGCGGAACACGCTGTACTCCATCATCGAGGTGGTGGTGATACGGTTGGTGTAGGGTTCGGTACCCTTATTCACCACGTAGGCCTTGAACCAGTCATCAAGCTCCTTCGGGGACAGGCTCGCGGAAAGGCTGCCGGCAAAGTTGTGGCGGAGGCCGAGCACGTGTCCCACCTCATGAGCCACCACTTCGCGAACGTAGTCCTGCGAGGCGCGTAGCACGGCCTCGTCGGTCATGGCCTCATTGGCGAGGAGATCGGTCAATCCCTGTGCGTACTGTTCGGCAAATTCGGCAAGATCCACGTCGCAAGCGCTGGCCGAACCTAGCAACGCGACCCCGAACTTCATCCCGCGATCGCGGCCGTCAGGGCGGGTCTTTTCCTTCTTCTCGCCCTCTTTTTTGGCGGCGAGCTCCTGCATTGCCCGGAGCGCTTGGCGCGCACGAGCTTTGCCCGAGACGGCAAAGACCGAGGTCATGTAGGCCTGACCGTGACGCGACTCACCCGTTCGCGGATCGAGCAACAGATCGGCATAGGCCACTCCCGCGCGGTCCCACGGCACCCATTGAACGATGTTGCGCGTGGCGTCCGGCGCAGTGACGCCATCCGGGGCCTTGTCCACGCGGACCACATTGGTTCCAAAGGCACGATTCCAATAGAGGATGCCGTCCTTGACTGCTTCCACGTACTCCTTCGGCGTGTTGGCGCTGAAGTAAAACTGAATGGGTTTGGCGAGGTCGAAGCGGGCCATTTTGGTGGTGGTCCGGCCCGTGGTCGGCTCCAGCAGGGGCGGCGTCGCGAAGAAGCGGGCATATCGCGCCTCAATCTCCGACTGTTCCCTCCCCGGCTTGTCAGTCGGCTGGTAAGGGGTGAAGAAATACCGAACCTCGTAGCGGCTCTCCCGGTTGGCATCGCTTTCACGATCGCGCACCTGGACGCTCTGGCGGATCACCAACTGCGATTCCTGCCGCTCCACTGCGAACACGCGGCCCTGAGGCACTTCAAGGGAGACGTCCCGCCCAGAGGTGTCGGCGCTGAGCCAGGATTGGTCGAAGACGCGCCGCATGCCGCGGTTGAAGTCGAAAACCACCCGGTTGGCGTCCTGCTCCACAATGGGAAACGTGGCGATCAGGCGCCGGCTCGGGAGATCCTGGGTCACCACGATGCCGTCCACCGCCTCGTACAGGTCCACGCCGTCGTGGAACAATTCAAAGCGCACCACCAAGCCCGCCAGGCCGTGGCTGGTGGCGACGGTCGCCTGCGGAATCAGCGAGGCAGACAGCAGGAAGTCCTTCCCCAGGGCCGAGCGGTTGAGAACCAGGTTCTGGTTGGTTCCTGCGTTCAGCTCATCCTGGATGCGTCGAGGCTCGGCGGCGGCCAGGGTGCCGGTCGTCAGGATTGCCACAATCCACTGGATCCAGACCGCAAACGGCCGGAACGAAGGAGTGGAATACGAAGCCGCGGGAGCCGCGGCGTGGAATGTCAGGATGGACATGAAATGAGGGTTGGACCTAGGCGCCCCGGGGCGACGGGGAGGATCTGGCAATGGAAAGCACGCGGTGGGCAATGTTCAATTTCCGCGAGGTTCACGGGCGGCCTTGGCGGATTCCTGGCGCCACTTTCGGTTGAGGGTTGCCACGGCCTCGAGCTGAACCCGCCTGAGGTTGCCGGCGGTGACGTTCCAATCGGCCGACTGCGCATTGAAGTCGTAGACCCATAGCGCGGCTAGCGAGACGCCCGCGTCATCGATCCGGGTCAAGAGCGCGTTAAAGGTCGCCACCTGATCAGGCAACGGGCGCCCCGGGACGCCGAATTCCCCGACAAACACCGGTTTGCGCAAGGTGCGACCGATTCGGACGGCCGAGTCGAGGCGGTCGAGATCAGACGGTTCGTAAGCCCTCACCGTCAGCGCCTGCATCGGATCCGGATTGTCGTCGCGGAGCATCTCGGCGAACTGCTCTGGGGTGTCCTTGTCCCACGTGCGCGATTTCCACTGATGCCACGCGCTGACCCGCGGAAAGGCATTCCCGGACAAAATCAGCCGTTCAGAATCCTGCGCACGCACCGCCTCGGCGAACGCCTTGAATGCGATGCGAATCTGATCGTGGGTCAACTCATCGGCGGCTGTCCGCGCTGCCGGCGTTCCCAGGCTTGGCGCCACGCGAGGACGCTGCTCTGCCGCATTCGGAAGATCGGCCGCCAGGGTGAACTCATTGCCGAATTCCCAGGCCAGAATGGCGGGTGAATCCCGGTAACGCGACACCACCTCGCGCACGTAACCCTTCATGAACGCGTGCACCTTGCTATTCGTGTCCCCCCAGCGATTGCAGGGTTCTCCGACCAGATCCGGGATTGCACTCAGATTCCAGAAGAGCGAGGGAATGAGTCCGATCTGATGCCGCTCAGCGGAACGCACCACCGCATCGAGACGTGAAAAATAATCAAACCGATTGGTTTGATACAGGCCCCATTGAACCGGCCAGTAGCCGCCGGCTGAGAAGCGCGCGAACGGAATGTCCCGCATCTCCAGCACGGCGAACCCAGAATCACACTCCCGCCCCGCCTCGGTTTCCAAAGCCCGCTGAAAGGCATCGTAGAAATTCACACCCACGGCCCGAAACGGACGGCCGTAGCGCTGAAGCGTGCCATTCGTGGAGACGCTGAGCCCGGATCCGGCATGAGCGAAAAACGCGGTCAGCAAAACGAACCCGACTTCGAACTCGATCCAACGCCGAACCCAAAAAATCGAGCGGCCCGTCTTCATGCGAGCGTCCGATCGACCCTCGCAGACGTTGGTGAATCGCACCCGCTCATCCGACAAACCAGATTCCATGCGATCGGATCGACGGCGGTGCCGGGAAACGAATTCAGGCGGCGACGGTGGCGTCGCGCGGCACGTCCGCCAGGATCTGTTGCAGGATGAGATCCGACGTCACGCCCTCGGCCTCGGCTTCAAAATTGGGCAGCAGCCGGTGCCGCAGCGCTGCCGGTGCCACGGCGGCGATGTCGTCGAAGCTGACGTTGAACCGCCCTTCGGTGAGCGCGCGTACCTTTCCACCGAGAATTAGCACCTGGGCGCCGCGCGGACTGCTGCCGAAGCGGAGATACTGGTTGGTGATCGGCGCCGCCGTGGACGTCTTCGGATGTGTGGCGAGTACCAGGCGGACGGCGTAATCCTTCACGTGGGAGGCAATGGGAACCCCGCGCACCAACTGTTGCAAGGCGACCAATCCGGGACCGTCGAGCACCTTCGACGGCGGCGTCTGGCCGCCCTCGGTGGTGCGGTTCAACACCTCGGTGAGTTCGTCCCGTGTGGGATAGCCGACGATGAGCTTGAAGAAAAATCGGTCCAACTGTGCCTCCGGCAGCGGATAGGTGCCTTCCTGGTCGATCGGATTCTGCGTCGCCAGCACGAAGAACGGCTTCGGAAGCGGACGCACCGCGCCGCCGGCGGTGACCTGACGCTCCTGCATCGCCTCGAGCATCGCGGACTGCGTCTTGGGCGTCGCCCGGTTGATTTCGTCGGCGAGCACCAGGCTCGCGAAGACCGGCCCCTTCTGGAATTCGAACTGCCGCCGGCCGTCCGGGGTTTCCATGACGAGGTTGGTGCCGAGAATGTCCGCCGGCATGAGATCTGGCGTGAATTGGATTCGAGAGAAGCTGAGGTCCAGAACCTCGCTCAGAGTGCGAACCAGCAGCGTTTTGCCCAGGCCGGGAACGCCCTCAAGCAGCACGTGGCCGCCCGCCAGGATCGCGGTAAGCGTGCCGTTCACCACGGAATCCTGCCCGACCATGACCCGCCCCACCTCGGCGCGGACACGGGCGTAAACTTCGCGAAATTGGGCGATCTGTTCCTCGGTTTGCATACGACAGGCGGGAAGGATGACGAGACAACCCTAGACAGCGACCGTCCGTCCGCAAGGTTGTTCCGGAGGATGTTGCAGGGACGAAGCAGCGCGACATTGCGATCCGGCGGCCGCTGCCTACCCTCCCGCCATGCCCGAAACGCAGCAGTCGCGAATGGCCGAGGATCCCTGGCGCGTGTTCAAGATTATGGCGGAGTTCGTCGATTCCTTCGACACCCTCTCACGCCTCGGCCCGGCGGTAACCATCTTCGGTTCGGCACGTACCAAGCCCGAAGACCAATACTACAAAGCGGCGCATGCCATCGCCGAGGGACTCGCGCGGGAAAAGATCGCCATCGTGACCGGCGGCGGACCGGGCATCATGGAGGCCGCCAACCGGGGCGGCGCCAAGCCCAAGACGGTTCCCAGCGTGGGCCTGAACATCGAGCTGCCTTTCGAACAGAAGTGCAACCGCTACTCGAACCTCACCATCGACTTCCACTACTTCTTCACGCGGAAGGTGAGCCTGGTGAAGTACAGCATGGGATTCATCTACATGCCGGGCGGATTCGGCACTCTCGATGAATTGTTCGAGGTGGTGACGCTGGTGCAGACCCAACGCCTTCCGGCCTTCCCGATCATCCTTTTTGGCAGGGCTCACTGGCGCGGACTGTTCGACTGGATGTCTTCGACGCTGGAGCCCTCGGGAATGATCAGCCCCGGCGACACCGATCTTTTCCGCACCACCGACGACCCTGAAGAGGCGATCGATTGGATTGTGCAATACCGCCGCACCGTCGGCGTTCCGGAACAGCTTCCGCCCGCGTTCCGCTGAGTTTCGCGATCGATCCAACTCTTCGACCATGCCCCGATCCACGCCGGTGACCCGGCTTCACTCGACCGTGCTGCCCAACGGATTGACCGTGGTCAGCGCGAACCAACCCAATCGGGCCAGCGTCGCACTGGGAATCTGGGTGGGCACCGGCGGGCGCCACGAACCCGAGGCGCAAAACGGCATCTCGCACTTCATCGAACACCTCCTGTTCAAGGGAACCCGTCGTCGCAACGCCGCGGAGATCTCCCAGGCGGTGGAAGGCATCGGGGGCTACCTGAACGCCTTCACCGACGAGGAACACACCTGCTTTTACGCCCGCGCCCAGGCGCATCACCTGCCCCATTTGCTTGAGGTGCTGTCCGACATGTTCGTCCACTCACGCCTGGCCGCGGCAGAAATCACCAAGGAACGCGAGGTGATCAAGGAGGAGGTGTCCATGTACCTCGACCAACCCGCCGAGCAGGTCGCGGATCTTCTCAATGCCGCCCAGTTTCCAGGTCACCCACTAGGACGTCCCGTGCTGGGTACCCCGGAATCCATCGACCGCCTCAATCGACCCGCTTTCGAGGACTACCTACGTCGCCGCTACACCTCGGGCGCCACCGTAGTCGCCGCGGCCGGTGCGGTGGATCATGCGAAGCTGGTCGAGCTGGTTCGAAAACACTGCCGACAGTTTCGCACCGGGAATCGTGTCGGCTACGAACCCGTGATCCACCGGGCCTCGGCGCCGGTTCTCATTCATCGACGACGCCGAGTTGAACAGACCGCGCTCTGCCTCGGCATCCGAACCTGCTCGCGCCACGACGAACGCCGATTCGCATTGCGGTTGCTCAACGCGATCCTCGGCGAAAACA
>JANXMD010000726.1 GCA_025354845.1 Verrucomicrobiota bacterium
TATCAACCCGCCGGTCTTTGGGAGGAGAAGATGTTTGGCGGCAACACCTACGTGGAGAGCAAGGGAGCCGACCTCTATCGTCGGAGTCTCTACACGCTTTGGAAGCGGACGGTGTTGAATCCGGCCCTGATGACCTTTGACGCACCGGATCGCGCCATCTGCACGGAACAGCGAAGCCTCACCTGCACCCCCTTGCAGGCGTTTGTGACCCTCAACGAGAAGGGATTCGTCGAGGCCGCCCGGGTCTTCGCGGAACGCGTTCTTCGAGAGGGAGGATCAAATCTGGATCAACAGATTGCTTTTGCGTTTCGCACGGTGCTGGCCCGGCCGCCCACACCCAAGGAGCGGGGCATTCTTGCCGGGATCCACGCCGACCTGAGGGCAAACTATCAAAAGGATCTCAAGGCGGCTTTGGATCTTTTATCCGTTGGAGACTCCCCGCGTTCCTCCAAGCTCAACGAGCTCGACCTGGTGGCCTGGACTGGGATGGCCAACGTGCTCCTGAACCTCGACGAGACCATTACCAAGGAGTGATCGAACCCATGCACCTCAACGAGCTTGAATCCGCCCGCTTGCGCGCCATGACGCGCCGGCACTTCTTTGGTCGAACGGCGCGTGGCCTCGGCACCGTGGCCCTCGCTTCGTTGCTAAATCCAAACCTGTTTGCCGCCGGCAAAACAACCACCCACGGCGTCGTTCGAGACTCGGTCGCCAGCCGCGGCAAACTCGACGTCCTGAGTTTTGCCCCGAAGGCAAAACGGGTGATCTACCTGTTCCAATCGGGTGCGCCGTCGCAGTTGGACCTCTACGACTACAAGCCCCGGCTTATAGGCCTCAATGGCCAGCCGATGCCCGAGAGTTACACCAAGGGACAACGCATCGCGCAGCTGCAGGGCCAGAAACTCACCTGCGTCGGAACCAAATTTAAGTTCCAACGACACGGAAAGTCCGGCCTCGAACTCTCTGAATTGCTTCCGCACATCGGAGGCGTGGCCGATGACATTGCACTGGTACGATCGCTGCACACCGAAGCGATCAACCATGATCCCGGCGTGACCATGATGCAGACTGGAACGTCTCAGGCGGGGCGTCCGTCCATGGGGGCCTGGCTCTCCTACGGCTTGGGCAGCGAGAACGACCAGTTGCCCGCATTTGTGGTCCTGAGCTCGGGATTTGGGCAGGATCAACCACTCCTTTCCCGTTATTGGGGCAGTGGATTCCTTCCCAGCAACCATCAGGGCGTCGAATTTCGATCCCAAGGCGAGCCGATCCTTTACGTCTCCAATCCGAAGGGAATGGACGACAAGGTTAGGCGGCGGCTTCTCGACGGCGTTCACCAACTCAATCAGCTCAAGCTCGACTCCCTGGGCGATCCCGAGATCAACACGCGGATTCAATCGTTCGAAATGGCCTACCGCATGCAGAGCAGCGTGCCGGAGCTGATGGATTTGAAGAAAGAGTCCAACGAGATGCTGGAGCAATACGGCGCCGAGCCAGGAAAGTCGTCCTTCGCCAACAACTGCCTTTTGGCCCGGCGACTTGTCGAGCGCGGCGTCCGATTCGTGCAGCTGTATCACCGCGGTTGGGATCATCACAGCAACCTGCCCTCGGACATCGCTCGCACCTGCCAGGCCGTCGATCGCCCATCAGCCGCGCTCATTCGCGACCTCAAGCAGCGCGGACTCCTCGAGGACACGCTGGTGATCTGGGGTGGGGAGTTCGGCCGGACTCCGATGAATCAGGGCGACATGGGCAACGGGAACTACGGCCGCGACCATCACATGAAGGCCTTCTCCATTTGGATGGCAGGAGGCGGTATCAAACCGGGCATGACCCTTGGGGGCACCGATGAACTGGGATACAATGCCGTCGTGGATCCAGTAACCGTGAACGACTTCCAGGCAACCGTCCTTCACTGCCTCGGCATCGACCACCAGAAGCTCACCTACCGTTTCCAGGGACGCGATTTCCGCCTGACCGACGTCGCCGGAGAGGTCGTGACCCGACTGCTCGCCTAGCAGCCCGTCAAGTAAGCCGCCGACGGGACACCTTCCCATCGAAGTACTCGGCCCCGCCCTGGAGTCCGAAACCGCGGCGGTTCACCTCATTATTGGGCGATCACTTTGCCGTCGTAGCCGACGAGGGAACGAGGCGGATGGCACGCGCCCCAAGCCAGGCGGTTAAAGAAATCTGAACCGCGGCACACTGAGACTCCATCCGTAGCTTCGCCCGAATCCCAACCCATCTTCACCACAAGTTCCGTAAAACTGAGACTTACTCAGTTGCTCATCTTTTCAAGATACCGGCAGGAAGAGGCCCAGGGTAATCTTGGTCGGCAGTTCTCCAATTTGCGACCTTCACTCCAAGGAAACAAAATCCCGCAGTGATCCCCCTCCCTTCGACCACTCCACCACCAAACCGTCATCCTCACCCCCGCGGATCAGAACCGATACAAAATCAAGGCATCGGATGAGCGCGTCCAATGGGTCTTTGCCATAAATCCAGGCGAGGTTGGGATGAATCTCCGTAGTCTAAAAGGAGCCACCCCATTCCCCCTGTTCCGCATGCCATGCAACTTCTTCGAAGGCGATCTCGCCTGAATAACGATTGCCGTTGAACGTGAATACAATCCCCCGTCGAATTCCAAGGACCGTTTTCTATTGATCCATCGCAATACGTTCCATTTGTGCCCACCGGCGATTCGAAGCCAATTCACCTTGATTCCCGTCACCACCGACAGCGGCAGAGGGCTAGCGCACACCAACACCGCATCAAAGGCCCATCGACCCCTACGGTGTGAAATCTGGAAATGAAGGCGGGAGCAGAAGGGTCTCACGCGAAGGACGCCAAGACGCAAAGGAAGAGAGGCGTTACGTTTGAATTCCCGATCATTCGAGGCACAGGGAAATGCATTCGCCATCGGTGCTCAATGGCCCAGAAGAATCGGTCTCTAAACTTCGAGTCTTCGTGTTTTCCCCTCCTGCTTTCCTGCTTTCCAAATTAAATCCATCGAGCCGGCAAGATGCCGGCGCTCCGAATGGGCGTGCCTTCGTTTTGCCTTATTCCTTCTACCTTTTGCCTTCGCCGCCGCGCGGTGCTGGGGCGCCAATGGCTCCGATGAACCGGCCCATCCAGTAGCCCATCAGATATTCGTCGCCGGCGAACTCCACGTGGCCGTCGTCACCGGCATCCAGGATGAACGGCTGCGTGTTGCACCGGACGTACTGACGCTCACCCGGCGGCAGCAGTTCCACGGTTTCCTGTCCCCGAAAATTCTTTGGCAATCGGGTGAGGTCGTTGCGCACTGAATTCCGCACGGTCCAGGAAATCGTGTCGAGCGGACAGCCCCGGAGAGTCCACACGGCCTCCGCCGGCGCGCATTGCTTTAGGCCGCAACCGCCGGCCACGAAGTTCCAAAACGGATACCGCTCGCCTCGCTCCATCTCCCAGTGATCGACCACCGAGGCGAGGTACTTCGCCCGCAAGGTGTCGTCGAAAGCGAAGCGGCACAGAACCCAGTAGGTGACGAAGCCAAGCTCGTCATCGCTGTGGTTCCACACATCGCCCATCTCAATCCCCTGGTGGACCGCTCCCGGCGTGGCGGTCAGATGCTTCACGGTCAGGCCGATGTTCTCCAGGTAACCGGCGGTGCGGAACAGTTCGAGGGCCTTGGCCTTGTATTTGCGGTCGCCGGTGACGTGGAAGGCGAATTGCATCATCGCCGTAAACTCCGCGGAGTTCAGGCGCCGGTCATACACGGTGGGCGGGAATTGGTTCACGTACTCAGGATGCCACCGTCCCCAAAGCGTCGGCTTTCCGTCCGTATCGACGAGGTACAGATTATGTTCGAGGATGTGATCCGCGATGCGCATCACGACGGTGCGGATGCGCGCCTTTTCCGTCGGCGTGTTGGCCGCACATTCCCACAAGATGGCGTAGGCAAAGAAGTGCGCGATGATCTCGTCGCTACTGGTGTGCGACTTCCATTCCCAGTCGGGATCGGTCGCCGGATGCCATTGATCGGTATCTGAAAATTTGAACCCAGCCCGCTCGATCGTGCGCGCCGGGAATCCGGTGTGGCTGTGCATCAATTGAAACCGCTCCAACGCGCCGAAGGTCTCCCAGGCCCAGTCACGCGCCTCGGAGTCATGGGTGACGGCAAAGCGGAAGGCCTGACTGGCCAGCCAATAGCACGACCAGCCGCCGTCGTTGTCGGTATCGACCATTTCACTCGTCTCCACCTCGCCCGACACCGGCAGACGGCGTTCGGCGGAGAGGCCGTAGCGGATGTGACGCGACCGGACCTTCCGCTGAAACCACACTGCCTTGTCGGCAAGCGTCCACCGGCGGTACTCGATCCGTTGCAGGCCTGTCTTGGTGAGGATCCATGCCGAGCCATCGCGGTCCACCGAGAGATCAATCACATGATCGTCCGCCAGCCAGCGCTTCGAGGCATAATAACGGAATTTCGGAGCCGGCGCGGTGGGTCCGGCTTCCGGGGTGGCCCATCGCGACCGGGACCCATCGCTCTCGAAAAAAGCGCCCCGCGTGGTCCCCACCCAACGTCCGCCGTTGACTGGCACGATGCGAGTGATGTTCGTGCCGGGCAGGCGATCCACCACACCGGCCGCCGTGGCGATGCCGTGCGTCGTGCCGGCGATCCACTCGTTGTTCACCTCCGCCAGGGTCGTGACGTTTGTCCACGCGCCCGGCAACTTCGCGTCTTGGACCCTTACCGGGAATTTGAGCGCACGCCCGTCGCGAACCAGGTACGTGGCCGGAACGCCGACGGGAGACCCGATGGGATACAGCCCCGCCGCCGACTCAGCGTGCACCCCCTGCTGAACCCAGGTGAACGGTTCGCCGTTACTGCTGGCCCGCGCAATACCTCCAGATCCAGACAGCCAGACGGTGCCATCAGCCGCGATGGCCATTCGGTCAAACACTCCAGCCGAAACGTGCCCCTTTGGTTTGCCGTTTTGGCCGTTGGACAGCCAGCGATCGGCAAGCAGGTAGAACAACTCACCTTCTGGGGACAAGGCGATGTCGAGCGGCTTCACATTCACCAGAGGACGGAAGCTGTGGTCGAGCGAGAGTTCGTCACCAAACGTTCGCGCCAGTCCACGATCCGTCAGCACCCAGGCCACGCCGTCCCGATCCACCAGCAGCTTGCGCCAGGTGGCACCTGCTAAAGACGGGTGCAGACGCACCTTAACCGAAACATCCTGAAAGAACGGCTCGTCGGGAACAGTGGAGATCGGGCCGGCCTGAACCCGGGCGATCAGAAGGCAGAATCCCAACAGCATCAAACGCATCATTGTGAATAGCCAATCAGGGACAACCGCCTCCGAGAAGCCCCGTTGTCTCGCCCGAATCGGGGACGTTGTGAACGGCACCGGTTTGTCACCTGATCCATCAGGCGGCGACCACCAGAGTTGTCGAACTCAAGCCAGTCCGCCAAGCTTACTTCCATGTCCATGCTGACGACCGAGCGGATTCCACCGCAACGAGGCGATTCCCGGCAGCAGATCGTGGTACTGCATGGTTTGGGCGATTCCATGGACGGATGGCGCTGGTTGCCCGAGGAGTTGGATCTCCCTGAGGTCGGTTACCTGATGGTCAATGCCCCAGATCCCTATTACGGCGGCTTTTCTTGGTACGATCTTTC
>JANXMD010000243.1 GCA_025354845.1 Verrucomicrobiota bacterium
GCGCGCATCGCCACCGGCATTCCCCGGCTCGACGTGATGCTGGGAGGCAAGGGTTTCTTTCGCGGCAGCAGCATTTTGCTGACGGGCACCGCGGGCACCGGCAAGACCATCATCTCCTGCAATTTGGCCCAGGCCGCTGCCCTGCGCGGGGAGCGGGTGCTGTTCTTCTCGTTCGAGGAATCACCCAACCAAATCACACGCAACATGCACTCCATCGGCCTGCAATTGGAGCCGATGGTCAGGCGCGGGCTACTCCGCTTCCACTCGCAGCGCCCCTCGCTCTGTGGTCTGGAAATGCATCTAGCCACGATGTTCAGGGAAATCGCCGACTTCAAACCGCACGTGGTAATCGTGGATCCCATCACGAGCCTCATGGATTTGGGCACCGTCTCCGAGGGCAAGGGGATGGTCACACGGCTGATTGACTATTTAAAAGCCGGGCAAACGACCTCGCTTTTCACCAGCCTGACGCAGGGGGGACACGCGCTGCAACAGAGTGAAAGCGGCATGTCCTCGCTCATGGATGCGTGGATCCTATTGCAGGACTTCGAAGGCAACGGCGAGCGGAACCGCGTGCTCTACGTGCTCAAGGCGCGGGGCATGAAACACTCGAACCAGATCCGAGAGTTCCTGATTTCCGATCATGGTATCGACGTGGTGGATGCCTACATCGGCGCGAGCGGCGTGTTGACCGGCTCGGCGCGCGTGGCGCAGGGCGACCTTGAGAAAGCTGCCATGCTGGCGAGCCAACAAGAAGCCGCTCAGCTCAAGCGCGAAGTGGAACGCAAGCGCAAGGCACTTGAACGGCAGATTAGCGATTTGCGCGCCGATTATGAAACCGAGGCGTTGGAACTGCGGCGCATCGCCGAGCAGGTGGGCACGCGCACGCTTTTGCTGGGCACCGAACGGGTCGCCTCCGGTCTCCTGCGCCAAGCGGACATCAAGGTAGCCGCCACGACGCAAAGCAAACGCCGAAATGGAACGGGAGCCTAATGAAACCAAAACCCGGGAAATCTGGCGCTCCCGCCAAGCCGCGCCCGCCCGCCAAACTCTGGCAACTGCGTCTTTATGTGGTGGATTCCTCTCCCAGATCGAAAGCCGCGCTCGCGAACCTGAAACAGTTTTGCGAAACCAACCTCAAAGGAATCTATCGCATCACGGTGATCGATTTGCTGAAGCAGCCGCAACTGGCCAAGGGGGATCAGATCCTTGCAATTCCCACCGTGGTGCGGCGATTGCCAATGCCGGTGCGCACCATCATCGGCAATCTTTCCAATCGAGAACACCTGCTCGTCGGCTTGGATTTGCGTCGAGCAGGGGATCCGGGATGAAGTCTCCGAAACCAAAATCCGTCGGTCGCACGCCGCGTCCCAAGAAGGAATCCCCGGCAAGCCCGCCTGCGGAAAAACTTGTTTTGCGGCTGTTCGTGGCGGGCGCCACGATTCGCTCGCGTCAAGCCATCTTGCGGGTCCGTCAACTGTGCGAAACGGAACTAAAAGGCGGCTGCGATTTGGAAGTGATCGACATTTTTCAGCAGCCCGCCTTGGCGCGCGAGAATCAGATCGTCGCCACGCCGACGCTTATCATTCGATTTCCACCACCGCTGCGGCGGTTCATCGGCAACCTGACAAATATCACGGGTCTCCTCCTCGATCTGGATTTGGTTAGGAAAGTGAACCTCACCGTTTGAAAGCGAATCGTCCAAAAAAGCCGATCCCGCCCGGCGAACTCGCCGGACTCCGCGCCCGTCTGGCTGAGGCCGAGGAAACGCTTCGCGCCATCCGCAGCGGCGAAGTGGATGTCGTTTTGGTGACGGAAAAAGAAGGCGTGCAATTATTCACGCTTGACGGTGCCGAGCAGGCCTACCGTGTGCTCATCGAATCCATGAATGAAGGGGCGCTGATGCTCACCGCCGACAAGACGATTCTTTACGCAAACCAGTGCTTCGCGCGAATGGTCAAATGCCCTCTGGAGCAGGTCATAGGCAGCTCTCTGCGTCGTTTTCTCTCCACCGAAGATGGGGCAACGCTGCTACTGCTCCTGAAACGGACCGCTTCTGCCGGCACCAAGATCCAGGTGCTCCTCCAGGTCAGCGATGGGTCTCTGATGCCGGGCCACCTCTCGATCCGTCCGCTGGCGCGGAATGGGTTCGAAGGTGCGACCTTTGGGATCGTGGTGACCGACATGACCGAGGCCCGTCGGAGCGAGAAACTGCTTCGCGCATTGACGAACCGCGTGGTGCAGGCGCAGGAGACCGAGCGCGGACACCTGGCCCACGAACTGCACGACACCGTGACCCAGATGCTCTGCGCCGTCCATGTTCACAGCCAGGCGTTGAGCAAAATTCTTCCGGCGCGCAACCGGCTGGCCAAGCGAGAGGCGAAGAAGCTGAACGAACTAATCCAGAGGGCTGTCGAAGAAGTGGTGTGCATCTCGCGCAATCTGCGGCCGAGTGTTTTGGATCACCTGGGTCTGGTTGCCGGCCTGCACGACACCAGCACTGCGTTTGCGAACCGGACGGGCGTCGCAGTCAAAATGGTCTGTGTGAAGTTGATCGTGCGACTGCCCGCCGACACCGAGCTGGCGCTCTTTCGCATTCTCCAAGAAACTCTGCATAACGTGGAGAAGCACGCCGGCGCCCGCCACGTTACGGTGCGTCTGACCAAGCCGGGTGACTTCGTGCAGTTGACGATTCATGACGACGGGATCGGCTTCGACCCGGACCGACACCCGGTCCGAGGCAGAGGAAAGGGCGGTTTTGGTCTGCTTGGCATGCGGGAGCGGGCGGCCTATGTGGGAGGGGTCTTGAAAATCAAATCCATCCGGTGGTCCGGCACGGAAATCGAGATCCGCATTCCTCTGCCACCAGACGCCGCGGCGGCCACCGGTCTGGTTGGGAAATTGCTGACGAAAAAATAAAGGCGACCGACTCCCATACAAAAGCGGAACCGCCGTGGTTGGATCGATGCCAAGGACACGGACTGACTGGATTGAGGCGCGTGAAGGAGGTTGGTTTCGTGTGGGGCAGAGAAAAGGCACGACGCTTGGTCCCGTACGAGGTTCGCGGGTCGAGAGCGCGAGAGGACCCACGCACTCCAGGACGCTGTTGCGCTCATCCAAGTAGCCGCCGACGGAAGGAGGCGGATCCCCGGGACGGAAGAAATGCACCCAAGCCCATGGACTGCGAATGGTGCCGGATTGCGGCAGTCCGCTGCCCCTCTCGGTGGCAACAAGAGCAGATCGCAAAGAGTGCCGTCGGGAAGCAGGAGCGTTGTGCGGCGCTCCCATCGCCGCGCGTGAATCCCGTTTCCTCTTTCGGCCCGCGCCGCGCCTTCGGGGTCGCACCCCACTGGCAACGGATGCAGAGATGACCATTGCCTTGGAAGGGGCTTGGTGATGTCCTACGCCTACGTATGAATTCGCCCGCTGTGTCGTCCCGGCTGACCCTGACTTCCTGGCTGGTCATCCTCATCGCGGTCATCGGGTTCGCCTTCGACACCTATGAGTTGCTGATGTTCCCGCTGATCGGCGGCCCGGCCGTGGCCGAGTTGCTTCAGCTTCCGGTGAACAATCCGGTGGTCACCGAATGGCTGGGCAAAATGCTTTGGATCACCGCGCTGTGCGGTGGCGTCTTTGGTCTGCTGGGCGGATGGCTCACGGACCGCCTCGGGCGGAGGACGGTTCTCGCCGGCAGCATCGCCCTGTATTCCTTGTCGCCCGCCTTTGCGGCGATGAGCACCTCGGTGGGACAGTTTGTGTTCTTTCGCTCCGCAACCTTTGTCGGAGTGTGCGTGGAATTCGTCGCGGCCATCACCTGGCTGTCCGAGCTGTTTCCTGACCGGAGACAGAAGGAGAAGGTACTCGGGTGGACGCAGGCGTTCGCCTCCATCGGTGGATTGATGGTCACTGGGGTCAACGCTTGGATGATTGCCCACGGTAACACCCTCCCGGGGCTCCCGATTTCCGAGCCGTTCAACGCGCATGCCACGTGGCGGTACACGCTGCTGACGGGCTTGATCCCGGCGATTCCCATCGCGCTCTTGTTGCCTTTCGTGCCCGAGTCCCAAGCGTGGCTGGCGCGTCGCAAGAACGGAACGCTCCGTCGCCCGAACTTCGGCGAGTTGTTTTCCCCGGCGCTGCGTCGCACCACGCTGGTGACCGCGGCGCTCTCCGCCTGCGCCTATGCGGCCGCCTTTGGCGCGTTGCAGTTGACCCCGACGCGCATCGTGCCCGGACTCGAGGATCTCGCCCCGCAGCGAACCGCGTTAAAGCCTCTTCAAGATGAGGCCCGGCAGTTGAACCAGTTGTTGCTCACCAACCAGCTTCCCCTCTTCCGTCAGGCATTGGCCGACGCATCCGGCCTCGAGGAAGTGGCTGCCAAGCGTGTCCGCACCAAGCAGGCGATGGGCCTAGCTCGGCGAACCCTCGACAAGCCGGGAACCTCCGAAGACGCCAAAGAGCGGCTGAAGACCCAGTTGTCCGGCCTGACCAACGTGCTTACGGGGCTCGACGGCCAGTTGGCAGAGACCACTTCGACGCATCCGGAGGCGAAGAAGGCGGTGCTCGATCGGGAGAAGACCCTCGGCATGCTCGCGGCGAATCGCGCCAAGCAGGAGCCCTCCGATGACATCATCAAGAAGCGCGGCAACACCGTTCAGCTCTGGCAGGAGATGGGCGGCCTGGTGGGCCGGATCGCCTTGGCGGTGCTGGTGGTGCTGGCGGTTCGCCGCAGAGTGTTGATCCGGCTCTTCCTGCTCCCCGGCATCTTCCTGTTCGCGATCACCTACCTGGAGCTCTACAAGTCGGCGCCGGAGTTCTTTGCCTGGGGCATTGCCGCCTGCGGATTCCTGACCGTGGCGCAGTTCAGCTACATGGGTGAGTTCCTCCCCAAAGTCTTTCCGGTTCACCTCCGCGGTACGGGAGGGAGTTTTGCCACCAACGTGGGCGGGCGCATGATTGGAACCTCGGCCGCCTTCCTGACGACTCAACTCGCAGCCAAGTTCGGGGGCAGCACCTTTGATCAAGTGGCAACTGCGGCGGGCATCGTGGGCACCTCGGTATTCGTGCTCGGATTCGCGTTGAGCTTCCTGCTCCCGGAACCGGTGGAGTCGATCGAGGGGTAGGGGAATGAGTCGAAAGTCTAAGGTCGAAAGTCCGTGTCATTCTAGCGACCTTCGACTTTCGACTTTCGACTCGCGCGGTCCCCTACACCCGAATTTTCCTCACCCACTGCTGATTGGCCTCCCAGTAGGTGGCCTTATTTTTCATCGAGGGATCGTCCGCGGGCGGCTGGATGCGGCCGTCGGCATCAACGGCGCGTGAGACGAGGGTGTGATCACCGGGTGCGGCATCGCTCCAGTCGAAGTGCCATAAGTTCCAGGTGAAGCGCGCATCCAGTCCGCGAGCCGGCTTGCGTTCAAGCACAGCGGGACGCCACGGGCCGTCGTCGATCCGGATCTCCACACTGGTGACCGGGGTGCCGTCGCTCCAGGCGGCGCCGCTGATCCGCAGCGCACCCCCGGGACGTCGGACCACGCGGGCGGTGACCGACTTGATACACAGGTTGCACACGCTCGTTTCCCGCCAGAGGGTTCCGGATCCGGCCGTCTCTTCGCCGCGAATGGTGACGTACTCGCGGGCCATCCACTTCCCCATGAAGCGGCGGTCTAGAACCTCGACCCGACGCAGCCACTTTACCCAGGCAATGCCGAACCATCCGGGCACCACCAGTCGAAGCGGAAAGCCGTGCGCGGCGCCGAGCGGCTCGTCGTTCATGGCCCACGCGAGCAGGACCTCCTCGCGCAACGCATGTTCGACCGCGAGGCTGCGCGCGAAGTGCTGGGGAAAGTCCTTGTCGCGGACCTTCTCCACTTTTTCATCGCTGCCGTAGAACACAATTTCCTCGGAACGCTTCATCAGGCCGAGCTCCTTCAACAACGGCCCG
>JANXMD010000729.1 GCA_025354845.1 Verrucomicrobiota bacterium
GCCTTGGCCTTGGCCTTTTCCCCTGCCCGGCGCCTGGGTCGGGTTGCGAGGGCCAGCCCCAGGTGATTGCCCGGCGGTATCCCCCTCGGTCTTGGAGTCACCGGGACCTTTTCCCTCATCCTGGGCTGGGGCCTTCTCCGATGCCGAGTCGCCGGCGTTACCACCGCGACCAGCTCGCGCCTGGTTTTGAGTTGAAGCCGCCTTTGAAGCCGCACCGGCAGAGTCGCCCTCGCCATCGCCACCCTCCTGACCTCCGGCTGCCGCGGCGTCGCCCTTCTGTCCGGGCTCGCGCCGGCGCGCCTCTTTGAGTTCGCGTTCCAGTTCGCCAGACAAGGCATCGAGCTCATCCGCCGCCAGACGCAGGGCTTCGGTGTCATCACCCAGGACTCGACTGGCAGCGCGTTCGATGCCGGTCTTCAAGGCATCGATACCCTTTCGCGCTTCTTGTTCCGCGACGCCCGCGCGGGGACCCAGACCTTGTCGCACGAGCTCCTCGGTCGCCTCAACCGCCCGGGCCCCGTCGCGGCCCGAGATCTCCTGAAGCCGCTCGTTCAATCCGCGCGTCAACTCGCCGCTTTGCAACAACTGCTCCTGCACGCGGCTCACCGATCCGGGATCGTTTTGCTGGAAGGTGCGGAGCGTGTCGTACAACTGACGTGAAAGCAGCGGCTCCGAGGTCTCCGACTGCTGCGAAACCTGCGTCGCCCGATCCACCAAGTTGGTCAGCGCACGCTTTTGTTCGGCGAGCTGGCGCAGGAGGGGCTCCGAGGCGCCACCGGAATCGGTTAACCGTTTTCCCTTCGAGTCCGACTGGCCCAGGGTTCGCAATTGATTGGCGATCTCGGATTCGCGTCGCTGGAGCTCGCGCGATTCAGTGCGCAACTGGCGAAGCTCCTCGGAGAAGGCGCTGGAACTGTCGCGACGCAGGTCGTCACGCATCTTCTCCAGCTTCTGCTCGGAGCGGCTTCCCGACGCCAGCGCCTGCGACACGCGCCCTTCGCCGGTGGCGCGGACTGAGTTCTGGAGATCTTCGCGGGCCTGCTCCAACTGCTGACGCGACTCCGACATCTGCGACTGCGCCTCGGGGCGGTTCATCCGCTGCTGAACCTCATCCATGTCGGACAGCATCTGCCGCTGCTCCTCTTCCAAACGTTTCAAGCGACGTTGCAACTCGGCGCGTTCCTCAGGCGTCCGGGCTTCCTGCAATGCGGTCTGAAGTTCCTTGAGACGTTCGTTCACATCCTGCTGACGCCGCGCGAGTTCCTGCAACCGGCTGAGAATCTGCAACTGCGCCTTCCGCTCGGCGGTCTGCGGCGTTTGCGCGGAGCGCTGCGTTTCATACCGGTTTTCCGACTGATTGATGTCGAGTTGGTCGATCTGTCGCTGGTTCGCCGCGCCGCCCTGACCCTGGCCGCGCGACCGATTGCGACCGCGCGTCACCTCGGTCTCGCGGGCGCGAAGTTGAAGCAAGGTCTGATAGGCCGTCTGTTCCTGCACCAGCGCTTCGGCCAGTGCCTGCGGGGTCTTGAGAGATTCCCCCAGAGAAGCGAGCGACTTTTCCATCGCCGCGATGGCGGACTGCCACAGCTTGCGGGACTCGGGACTCTGCGTCTGCTCCATCGACTCGCGGGCCTGCTGGAGGGCCTGCTCCGCACCGTCGCGGACGGCCTGCAGGTCATCCTCGAAACGCCCCGTCCCACCGCGCGGAATCGGGGCGCGGCCAGCGGCCGACGCCTCGTTGGTCGCGCCGCGGGAACCCGGGCGGCGCGTCGGGCGGCGCGGGGCGGGCGCACTGTCGTCGGCAGGCGCTGATTGCGCAAAGACGCCGGCGTTCGGTGCCCCCATCAGGGATCGGAGATCACGAAGTCCGTCCGCGGAATTCTGCGAGGAATGAGGCGGCGGCGCGGGATCCACCGAGGGTTTTCGCACTGGCTTGGGTGAAGCCCCGGAATCACCACCAGTGCCCGGCCGGCTGCCACGTTCGCGCTGCAGTTTCCACGTGGCGTTGATGACCTGCTTTTGAAGCTCGGCAAGTTTGCCACCGGGATCCCGTCCTGCCCCCCCACCGCTGCCACCGGATTCGGCATCGTCCCCTTCGGCGCCGCCTCCCTGAGCTTCGCGGAAGACTTCGTCAAACGGGCGCACCTCGGCAAAGTAGAGATCCCCAGTGGTCCGCCGAACCGCGCCGTCCGGACCCACGTCATCCATCCAAGTGAACCAGGCAATGAGCTGATCCGGCTTTACCCCGAAGTCCTCGAGGCGGAGCAGATGGCGAAAGCTCCGTTTTTCGCGACCCGGCACCTCGCGGCCAAGTTCGATGAACTGGGTCTCAGCCCCTGGCCGGGTGACCGCGATCCCGAAGGCGCTCACGCCAAAATCATCCCAAATCGTTCCGTCAAAGATGATCTCTTCCAGCGGCGACGGATGCAAATCACCGCGCGGGGATGCCAGCTTCAATTCCGGCGTCCGGTTCGGCAGGGACTCGAGCACCAATTGAGCGGGAACCTTGTTGGTTCGCCCCTCGGTGTCGGTCAGGCGCAGTTCGTAGGTCACGTTCGTCATCAACACCGCGTTGGTCCAGGTCAGCGTCGCCGACCCAGCCTCCGCCAAGAGTTCAATCCGGTTCGTGTTCGATCCCCGCGGCACCAACACCGCCGATCGGACTGGCTTGTTGAGCTCGAGCTGCCAAGTCATCCGCGATCCTTCAACGGCGCTGAGGCGGCGAGTGTCGCGAATTTCCTTCGGCGGCATCCGGGTGTAGGCGGGGAACTCGACCGTCACGTTGGCATGATCCAATCGCGGCAGGTCGTAGAGTTTGACGGTGAAGTCGCGCGTCTTGGAGCCGGCGTACTCAACCCGGTAGGTCAGGTCCTTGGTCAGCTCGGCCACTCGCCCGCCAAAGACGGGATCCGCAAGACTGCGAATCAGAGAACTCCGCCGTGCTGGCTCCCCTGATGTAGAAACCACGAGTTCCGCGCCCTGAGCGGGGGCTTTTCCAAACCGGGCCAGCACGACGAGACTCGATCCGCGCTCCAGCACGACATCACCCGGGGTCACTTCAACGCCGGAGAAAAGCGGTTTAGGTCCCATGCCCCGAAACGAACCGGAGGCGGCCGCTTCCTTCGTCAACGACAGCCGGAAGGCCGACGCCATGAGGACGAGGGCAATCGCCGGACCGGTCATCCACGCCGTGACGCGCCACACGGGAACAGACGCCGGCCAGGAGTTGCGGACGCCATGGGTAATGGCTTCGTCGATGACGTGTTGCTGCAAGAAGTGAAAGCGCCCATCGGCATCGGGGTGTTGCTGAACGGCAGTCGTGAGCAGGCCCTTTAGCTCGGGATGACGCTGCTCGATGCGTCGGGCTGCGGCCTCGAAGTCGGCCGGAGCTCCCCAGCGCACTACGGTCCGCCAGAGCCCGATCGCGAGTCCGACACCGAGGAGGGACCAGGCGGCAACCTTTCCGACCGGATTCCCCGCCGCCGTCCAGGCCACCGCACCCGCGACCGCCGCGGCGATGGCGCCGACGAGGGCGAGGTCCTGGAACCATCCAATCAGTCGCAGTCGCAGCACGACTGGACGGAGCCGGTAATGCAGGAGGGAGGAGTTCATGAGGGGACGGGATCCGAAGATTGCAGGCCATCGCGCGGCGTCAGAGCGCGCCGTGCGCTCAGGGCGGCGAGTGCGGTCTCCAACACCGCCAGCGCAAACGCCGCCGAGAGACACCACTTCCAAAGCTTTTGCTGCGCCTCCGCCTCAATCGCGGCAAGCGCGCCTCCGTTTGCCGGACGAGCCTCGGTCGCCGGACGGTCCGACACAACGATCGACGGCGCACCATACCGCTCCAGCGTTTCCAGCGGCATCGGTTGCGTGCGGCTCTCCTGCGGATCCACGTTCACGGCGAATCGGCGGAGGACGCGGGGTGCGGCGCCATTCGAAACCGTCGACTCCACGGCATACACTCCGGGTTCCGTCGTGGCATCAAACGACGCAGTCCCAGCGGCCAGGGGAACTAAATCCCCGTGCGGCGTCCGGATCCGGGTCGGCCCCGGCTCCCGGGGGTCCAAGGGCACCGAATCACCCACCGTAAAGGCCGCGGTCGGCACCGATCCCACGCCCGCGGATTCCAGGATCGACTGGAGCAGCGGCACAAACTTGGTGGACACGGCAAGCTGACTGTCCGAGGGCTGCCAACCGGAGGCAAACACCACCAGACGCCCCTTGCCCACGTTGAGTTCCAGCACCGCCGGATCCCCGGTGTCGAACCGCGCCGGCACCCGGGCGCCAGGCAGTGCGGCCGCATCCAGGCGGCGATATTTCCAGAAATGGATGTGAGTGAAGTCGCTGTACCGCGGGTCGGCGAAAGGCAGCAGAAACGGGTGTTTGAAGTCGAGATCCCCGAGCAAGGTATCCCCTTTCACCCGCGCCTCCTCCACGGCCAGTCCGGTCACGCCAGAGAGCGCCGACAGCACACTCGATCCTCCATCGGGCGGAAGAACCAGCAGCACACTTCCGCCGGCGTTGAGCCGCTCCCGGAGTGGTGCGACACGTTCCGCGGTGAGCTCGCTGGTGACCACGATCAGATCGGCCGGAACCGCATCGTCCAAACGCGGCATCGCGTCCGCACGCTCTGCCGTGATTCGCACCTTCTGCTGTGGATTCCCCTCCAAGGCCCGTCGCAGGAAAAAGAGCGGTCCGTGCGCCGGCCCGGTCCCGGCCGATTCCGTTTCGGATCCACCGTCCGTCCCCACGTAGAGCAACTGGACCGGGGCCGGCTCGGGGGGAATCACGCCGATCCGATTGTCGAACGATTCCGTGTCCCCAATCAGCAGGACTTCCGAGAGCCCGGCGAAAACATTGGTCCCGGGAAGCGGCAGCGTGGCGATCCGACTCTGGCCAGGCGGAACATAAACCGGGATCGCAGCGCCAATCGGCTCGCTGCTGCCCGATCGAACCCAGGCCACCGAAAAGGATTCCCGAACGGCATCGGCGGAATTGCTGACCCGCACCCGAACCCCTTCGCCCACTTTGATCGCGGTGCCCGCCCCCCCGGAAACCCACTGCAATCCGGCGTTGCCAGCGGGCTTGGCCACTACGGGATCCACGGTGAGTCGAACGGATTTCGGCCATTCAAACGAAGCCAATGCCTGCACTCGACTCCCCTCGGCGAGATCGGAAATCAACCGAACCTGGAGCGCCTCCCCGGGTTTGACGGTGGAGGCATCCGACAATTCCTCGGCCGCGCGCATCAGGGCGAGTCCGAGGTCGGCGGTCGCCCAACCCGGAGTCAACGTGCCCAGCCGAGCCCGCACCCATGCCGCCCGTTCCGAAGCGGGACGCGAGTTCCATTCGGCAAAAGTAACCACCGGACGCAGTTGGCGATCGAAGCTGTAAACGGCGACCGCATCGCCGGGAGCGGCCGCGTCCACCGCCGTGAGTGCCTTGGATCGTGCTGATTCCCAGAGGCCGCCACGACGCATGCTGGCACTGGAATCCAGGAGCACGATCTCGCGGCGAATCGTTCCACGCAGTTCCGGCAGCACGAGAGGCCGCCGAAAAAACGGCCGGGCAAAAGCGGCGGCCAGAAGTCCCAACACCAGACAGCGCAACAGAAGCAAGAGGAGGTCTTCAAGTCGGCTGCGTTTGGTAAGCCGCGGAGGCGATACCCGCAGGAACATGAGTGAGCTGAACGGCACCTGCTCACGCGTCTTGCGACGGATCAGGTGGAATACCACCGGCAACACCACCGCGGCAGCTCCGGCCAGAAACAGCGGGGCGAGAAAATTCATGAGCGCCCTCCCCCCGACGTCACCACCGCACCCCGGCCCTCACGCCGTTCGAGAAATGCGAGCAACACCCGTTCGAGCGGTTGACGCGTGTCAATCGCGTGGAAGGCGATCCCAAGATCGAGGCAGGACTCGCGCAGACTCCGCTGGTGGGCCTCAAATCGCGCGCGATACCCCGAGCGAGCACTCGCCGGATCCACTTCGAGCAGTTGTCCCGATTCCAGATCCTGAAATCGCGTGGGCTCGGTGTAGGCAAAATCCAGTTCCGCAGGATCCAGCACCTGAAACAACACGACTTCATGCCCGCAGGCCGCGAGCCGTCGCAGGCGCGGAAACAGATCGGCGACCGGAACCAGGAAGTCGGAGATCACCGCGACGAGTCCCTTGCGCGGGACGAGCTCCACCAAACGATCTAGGGCGGCTCCGAGATCGGTCGCCTGTCCCGAAGGAGCCCGTTCCAACGATTGCAGCAACTGGCGCAGATGTCCCGGGCGGCAGCGGGCGGGAATGAATTCGCGCACGGCGGCGTCGAGAGTCATCAGCCCCACCGCATCGCCCTGTCGTTGGAGGAAAAAGGCCAGCGTCGCGGCCAACGTGGCTGCGTAGGCCGCCTTCGAAAGGCCCTGAGTGGCCAGTTCCATCGAGCGGCTTTGATCCACCACGAGGTGACAGCGCAGGTTGGTCTCGTCCTCGTAGCGACGAACGTAGTCGCGATCCGTGCGACCAAACACGCGCCAGTCGAGATGGCGCAGATCGTCGCCAGCGGTGTACTGGCGATACTCGGTGAACTCCACCGAGAATCCGTGCCGCGGGCTGCGATGCAATCCCGTGGCAAATCCCCGCACCACCGTCCGCGCGCGCAGCTCCAGGCTGTCGAGCGCCATCAGCGCCCGGGGATCGATGAGAGATCCCGGGGCAACCGCTGTCGAACTGGACGGATGCGAGGCCATTCCTGGTTTCAGGTGAGAGCGGGTGCGGGAACGGCCTCAACCAGGCGGCGAACCACTTCCTCCACCTTCAATCCCTGCGCATCGGCGCGGTAATTGAGCAGGATGCGATGACGCAGCACCGGGAGTGCGAGTGCCCTGAGATCGTCAAGGATGACATGAGCCCGTCCGGCCAGCAGCGCGCGGGCCTTCCCGCCGAGGACGAGGTTCTGCGCGGCGCGGGTTCCGGCACCCCACGACACCGACTCAGTCACGAAGGCGGGTGCGCCGGGCTGACCGGGCCGTGAGGCGGCAGCGAGATCCACGGCGTAGCGGATCAGCGCGGGATCTATGGGCACCTTGCGGACGAACTCGTGGAATCGCAGGACATCGCCACCGTGGTACAAGGACTGTAGTCGCGGCGCCGGACCGGCGGTGGTGCGGGCAACCACTTCGGCCTCGTCGGCGGCAGGAAGGTAGTCGATCACCACGTTGAACATGAAGCGGTCGAGCTGCGCCACAGGCAGCGGATAAGTGCCTTCCATCTCGATTGGATTCTGGGTCGCGAGAACGAAGAACGGCTCCTCCAGCGGGTGTCGCACGCCAGCGGCGGTCACCTGATGTTCCTGCATCGCCTCAAGCAATGCCGCCTGGGTCTTGGGCGGCGTCCGGTTGATTTCATCGGCGAGAAGGATCTGCGCGAAAATCGGACCCTTCACGAAATGCATCCGGCGCTCGTCCCCATCCTTTTGCAGAATCTCCGTGCCGGTGATGTCCGTCGGCATGAGATCCGGCGTGAATTGGATGCGCTGGAACTTCAGGTCGAAGATCGACGCGATGGATTTCACGAGCAGCGTCTTGGCCAGTCCGGGAGCACCCGTGATGAGACAATGACCGCCGGCGAACAGGGCGATGAGGATCTGGTCGATGACCTCGCGCTGGCCGACGATCACTCGTCCCAGTTCAGCAGCGATGCGTTCGCGCCCCGTGGCGAGGCGCTGAAACACTTCGCGGTCAGTGGGCACCACCGGCGGCGCCGGAACGACCTCGGCTACGGCTTCGGATTCGGGAGTGGGATTCATGGAATGGAACGGAAAACTGGAGCTGGAACGGCGGGTCCCGGTCAGTGGGTCATCGCGTAGAAGATGATGTTGATGCCCAGGGGATAGGAGATCTTCTCCGAGAAATTGTGGAAGTAATAGTCGCTCTCGCCCTCGCGCTCCCAGCCATCGCCGTTGTCGGTGTTGTGGGTGGCGATCACCATCATGCGTCCGTGGTCATCGAACCAGGCGCGATGATGCACCTCCGTGGCGTCGGGCCGTTCCCAGGTGCGGTGCTCGGGATCAAATTCACTCTGGATACCCAGGTGAACGTTTGGCACCTGCCCCTTCGCCGTGATCTCGAACACGCAATGATACAGCGGATGATCCAGGGCGAGTTCCTGCCAGTTGCGCCCAGGCAGCACCTCGCGGAGCACCGATTCGGCATTCTCCCACTCCTGCTCACCCCAGAAGTCGTCCAGCATCAGAAAGCCGCCGTTGAGCAGGTAGCTCCGCAACGCGACGATCTCGTCGGGCCGCAGGGACAAGCTGCCGGGTTCCACCATGTAGATGAACGGAAAGCGCTGTAGATCGGGATCGGTAAGGCGGAGGAAGCGCCCATTGGGATCGACCCGAATCGAGGTCATCTGCTGGAGGCGGTAGGAGAAATTCAGGTCGCTGTCGGGCGCATCCGTGGACCACGGGGCGCCGCGCGAAAAACCACCGCTTTCCCGGCGCACGCGCACGAAAGTGAACACGTCCTTCTCAAAGCCGGGGGCATTGGTCCAGATGGGCGTACCGGTGCTGTGCGAGGCGACTTCGCGGGGGGTGCGCTCCGTCTCGCCGATGTAGCTCTCACCCCAGCCGCCCCGAAACCGCCGCTGACCAAAAACGAGAAAACTAAACGAGACAAACAGCAGCAGCAGGCCCACGCGCAGACTTGGAGCGGACCGGCCAATCCGCCCACCCTTTCCGCCAGTCAGGTGGCGAAAGGCCTTCCGAAATCGATCCGGCCGGTGGGGAGTGGGCGCGTTCATCGGGAGTGGTGCTAGTGCGTCATCACGTAGTAGATGATGTTCACGCCGAGAGGATACGCGATTTTTTCCGAGAAGTTATGGAAGTAGTAGTCGCTCTCGCCCTCGCGTTCCCA
>JANXMD010000762.1 GCA_025354845.1 Verrucomicrobiota bacterium
CCACGATCGCCTCCGCTGCATGGTGCTGGGCGAACCGCGCGGCGCTGAACACATGGTTGGTGCCCTGCTGTGTCAGAGCCCGGATCCGCGCTGCACCGCCGGGGTGATCTTCTTCAACAATGTCGGCTACCTCGGCATGTGTGGCCACGGAACCATCGGATTGGCCGTCACCCTAGCCCGTCTGGGCCGCATTCAACCGGGGGACCATCGCATCGAGACTCCCGTGGGTGTGGTCACGGCCACCCTGCATGAGGATGGATCCGTCTCGGTAACCAACGTGCCGAGCCATCGAAAGGCGAAGCAGGTCCAGGTGGAGGTGCCGGGAATCGGTCCCGTGGTCGGTGATGTCGCCTGGGCCGGCAACTGGTTCTTCCTGGTTGGCAATCACCCGTGGGCGCTGGACCTGTCGCGGGTGGAAGAGCTCACCGACGCCAGTTGGCGCATCCGCCAGGCAGTGAACTCGCAGGGCTTTCCGGAGGTGGATCACGTGGAGCTCTTCGGTCCGCCCGCAGGGGCCGATGCCCACTCTCGGAACTTCGTCCTTTGCCCAGGAAAAGCCTACGACCGCTCCCCGTGCGGCACCGGCACCAGCGCGAAACTTGCGTGCCTGGCAGCGGACGGAAAACTCGCGGAAGGTGACTTGTGGATTCAGGAAAGCATCCTCGGTAGCCGGTTCAGCGGTTCCTATCGCTGGATCGATCGTGCTGCAGGGGTGGTTGCCCCCACCATCACCGGCACCGCGCACGTGAACGCCGAGGCCCGGTTGATTCTGGATGAGGCGGACCCGTTCTGCTGGGGCATCGGCGGGTCCCGGAAGCCTTAAACCACAGCGTGGTAGGGCGAACCTCCTGGTGAGCCGGGTGGGCGGACGGATTCCACTTTGCCACGAGGCATCCCACCTGCCGCCTACGCACTCGCTCGGCAGAGCCTCGCGCTACCATTTTGGCGCGATCGGTAGGGCGCGATCGGTAGGGCGAACCTCCCGGTGAGCCGGGCGGGCGGACGTGCTCCACTTCGCCGCGTGGCGTCCCATCCGTCCTCTACGCACCCCGCTCGGCAGAGCCTCGCGCTACCGGCGGTTGAGAGGGCCTGGAATGCCAATCCTACCGGTCCTGTCGGCAAGAAATGGTTGTTCCCCCTCTGAAGATCCGCCGTAGTTTTTCGTCTGACTGCTCAGCCCTGCTCTCGTTTTCGGCGGCCTTGGTGTTTCGCACCGCGTTGGACGCAGCTCAGGACAACCCGATGCTCTGATGCCGACGCCCACGAATACCTCCTCATCCCTCCGCGCCTCCCTCGCCATGGCAATCACGGTGTCGAGCGCTCTGGCCGCCGCCACTGCCCCGGGTGAAAAGTCGAACGACGGCGTCTCGAGCAGCCGAATTCTCTTCAACCGGGACATCCGACCGATCCTCACGGAGAACTGTTTCAAGTGCCACGGACCGGATCCCGGTTCCCGCAAGGCCGGTCTGCGTCTGGACACGCGTGACGGCATGCTCGGGACAACCCAGAAGGACGGCCCGGTGGTCAGTCCAAGCAACTTGGAGAAGAGCGCGCTCTGGAAGCACATCAGCTCGACCGAGAAGGACGTGGTGATGCCGCCTCCCGA
Source organism: Verrucomicrobiota bacterium (assembly GCA_025354845.1). Lineage (GTDB taxonomy): Bacteria > Verrucomicrobiota > Verrucomicrobiia > Limisphaerales > UBA9464 > CAIVQB01. The sequence continues at coordinate 1,607 of JANXMD010000762.1, forward strand.
TTCCCGGAAGGTGCTCAAGCCCGAGCAGCGCGAAAAGCTCCGTGAGTGGATCGCCGCGGGCGCACCCTGGCAGCCGCACTGGTCCTTCCTGGCGCCGGAAAAAGCCGCGGAACCGGCGGCGAGGAAATCGGGCTGGAGCAAGAGCCCGATCGACTCTTTCGTCCTCGCGCGTCTCGAAGCCCGCGGCCTCGCGCCCGCGCCCGAGGCGGATCGACGCACCTTGGCACGGCGCGTCTCCCTGGATCTCACCGGACTGCCGCCGAAGCTGGAATTGGTGGAGGCCTTTGTCCACGACACCACGGCCGGAGCCTATGAACGTCTGGTGGACACGCTTCTCGATTCCCAGCAGTGGGGCGAACACCGCGGTCGCTACTGGCTCGACGCCGCGCGATACGCCGACACCCACGGATACCATTTCGACAACTATCGGGAAATGTGGCCGTACCGCGACTGGGTGATCCGCGCCTTCAACCGGAACCAGGCCTTTGACCAATTCGTCGTGGAGCAGCTCGCGGGGGACTTGCTCCCCAACGCCACGGATGACCAGCGCATCGCCACCGGCTTCCACCGGTGCAACATGACCACCAACGAGGGTGGCACCATTGAGGAGGAAAATCTCTCGATCTACGCCAACGACCGGGTGACCACCACGTCGTGGGTGTTCCTCGGGCTCACCGCCAACTGCGCGGCGTGTCACGACCACAAGTTTGATCCGATAAGTCAGCGCGACTTCTATTCGCTGGCTGCCTTCTTCCGGAACACGGTTCAGACCGGCTTCGACGGCAATGTGAAGGATTCCAATCCCAGCGTCGTGGTGCCGCAGACGGACACCGACAGGGCACGTTGGAAGGCACTTCCTGCCGAAATCGAACTGGCCAAGACGCAGGTGGAACTCCGCCGCGTCAATGCGAGCTCCGCCTTCGACATCTGGGCCGCGCAGGCGGCCACCACGCCGCCGGCAACACCGATCAACGAACTCGGCCAAGTGGTTCACGCCCCGCTGAACGAGGGCAAGGATCAGCCGGTTCACGGCAAACGCACCGGTCAGCCGGTGACCTTTGAGACGCTCGGCACGCCCGAATGGAGCCTTGCAGGCAAGCTCGGTCCGGCTGCGGTGCTCAAGCCCGGGGCTACCTTCAACCTCGGCGACGTCGCCGACTTTGGCCGCGAACAAGCGTTCAGCTTCGGCGTCTGGATACGGGTTCCGGCCGCCGGACGGTTTGAATCCATCCTCGGCCGCATGGACCAAGCTATGGATTATCGGGGCTGGGACCTGTTTGCCCACGATCGCAGCTTTGCGGTTCACATCGTCAACAAGTGGCCGGACGACGCGCTGAAGGTCGTCACAACCGGCGACGCGTTGAAGCCCGGCGAATGGCAGCACGTGTTTGTCACCTACGACGGCTCCGGTAAGGCCGGAGGCGTCAAGGTGTTCGTGAACGGCGCGGAATCGAAAACCCGTGCGGAGGTCGATCAGCTCCGCGGCGACATCCATGCCGCGACGCCGTTGCGGGTGGGTCAGCGCAGCCGCGATCAGGTGTTCAACGGCGGTAGCGTGCAGGATGTCCGCGTGTTCTCTCGCAAACTCGGGGCCGAGGAAATTCGAGCGATCCAAACCGAGGGCGGCGTGACTTCCCTGCTCTCCATCGCCGCCGCGAAGCGCACGCCGGATCAGACCCGCGCCCTCTTCGACTTTTACCTCGCGCACCACGACCAGAACTCCCTGGATCTGAATCAGCGCGTCGCCGCTCTGGAGACCGAGCGCGATACCATCCGCGACCGCAGTCCGGTCACCCACGTGCAGCGCGAGAAACTCTCCGGCCTGCCGACGGCGCGAATGCTGGCTCGCGGACAGTATGATCGCCCCAAGGACGCGGTGCTTGCTGACACCTTTTCCGCCCTACCCCCGATGCCCGTCGGCGCGCCGCGCAATCGGCTTGGCCTCGCGCAGTGGTTGGTGGCCCCGGAGAATCCGCTCATGGCCCGGGTGACCGTGAACCGCTTCTGGCAAGAGCTGTTCGGCATCGGCCTGGTGAAGTCGGCCGAAGACTTCGGCATCATGGGAGAGGCCCCCGTAAATCAAGAACTCCTCGATTGGTTGGCGGTCGACTTCCGCGAACATGGTTGGGACGTGAAACGTTTGTTCCGCCAGATGGTGCTGTCCGCGACCTACCGGCAGAGCCCGGTCATGACTCCGGAAAAGCTGGAGAAGGATCCGCAGAACCGCCTCCTCAGCCGCGGGCCCCGCTTCCGCATGGATGGCGAGATGGTCCGCGACTACGTCCTCGCCGCCAGCGGCCTCCTGGTGTCGAAGATCGGCGGCCCGAGCGTGAAGCCCTACCAACCCGTTGGCGTGTGGGAGCCCGTAGCCATGCCCGAGAGCAACACCAAGCGGTATCTGGCCGATTCCGGAGACGCCCTATACCGACGCAGCCTGTACACCTTCTGGAAACGCGCCGCCCCGCCGGCCAGCATGGATGTGTTCAACGCGCCGAACCGGGAAACCTGTACCGTTCGCCGCGAGCGCACGGATACGCCGTTGCAGGCGCTGGTCACGATGAACGATCCCCAGTTCATCGAAGCAGCGCGGCATCTCGCCGAAGAGGCTCTCAAGCGATCCCGTGGCGACACCCATCAGGCCATCGACGACATCGCGCGACGTCTGCTGGTTCGGTCGTTGACCCCGGCCGAGCGTAGCGTCGTGACCGACACCTTCCAGTCCGCAGCCCGACACTACGCCGACCAGTCGGTGGAGGCCGCCCGATTGATTTCCGTGGGCGAGTCCCGGATCACCAGCGTCTTCCCCGAGCCGACCCTCGCCGCGATGACCTTGGTGGCAAACCAACTGATGAACCTCGACGAGGTCCTCAACAAATAATCTCAGCCCTAAGTCCCATGCATCCTCTCGACGAACTCCGTCAGCTCGAAACTCGCCGCCAATTCTTCACTCGCGGCAAAAACGTGCTTGGATACGCAGCCCTGGCCCGTCTGCTCGGCGACCGACTGCCCGTGCTAGGCGAGGCCGCTTCGGTCATTCCCCCCAATCACCCGATCGCTGCACTTGCGCCCCATTTCCCAGCGAAAGCCAAGCGGGTGATTTATCTCCACATGGTGGGTGGACCGGCGCAGATGGATACCTACGACTACAAGCCGGGGATGGGCTCGTGGTACGACAAGGATCTCCCGGAATCGATCCGCAACGGCCAGCGATTGACCACCATGACCTCGGGGCAGACGCGCTTCCCGATCGCGCCCTCCAAGTTCAAGTTCGCCCGTCACGGCAAGAGCGGCATGTGGGTGACGGAGCTGCTCCCCTGGACCGCCAAGTGCGTCGATGACATGGCCTTCATTCGATCGATGCACACCGAGTCCATCAACCATGAGCCGGCCATCAGCAACATGCAGACCGGCAGCCAGATCACCGGACGTCCCTGCATCGGATCGTGGGTGAGCTACGGACTCGGCTCGATGAACAGCAATCTGCCCACCTTCGTGGTGTTGGTGGCGGAACCCACCAACAAGGAACAGATCCAGGCCATCTCCGCGCGGTTGTGGTCGAGCGGTTTTCTCTCCGGGGAACACGCCGGGGTCTCCTTCCGCAGCGCCGGGGATCCGATCCTCTTCATCAACAATCCACCCGGCGTGTCCAGCGAGCTCCGACGCGCACAGCTCGACGGGCTCCGGAAACTGAACGAGATGACCTTCAAGGCGGTGGGGGATCCCGAGACCCACACCCGCATCCAGCAATTCGAAATGGCCTTCCGCATGCAGGCCAGCGTGCCCGAGTTGACGCGCGTCACGGACGAGCCGGAATCCACCTACAAGCTCTACGGCGAGGAGGCGCGGAAGCCGGGAAGCTTCGCCTACACCACACTGCTGTCACGCCGACTTCTCGAGCGCGGCGTGCGCTTTGTGCAGGTGTATCTCAACAACTGGGACCATCACGGCAATCTCACCGGCCGCCTGCCGATGCAGTGCAAGGATATCGATCAGGCGACCTACGGACTCATCCAGGATCTCAAATCCCGCGGGATGTTTGACGACACCCTGATCATCTGGGGTGGTGAGTTCGGGCGCACCATCTATAGCCAGGGGGGGCTGAGTCACGAGAACTACGGGCGCGATCATCACCCGCGCTGCTTCACCATGTGGATGGCGGGCGGCGGGGTGAAAGGCGGGACCATCTACGGCGAGACCGATGACTTCTCGTATAACATCGTGAAAGACCCGGTTCACATCCGCGATTTCCACGCCACCATCCTGCATCTGCTCGGAGTGAACCACGAACGCATGACCGCCAAGTACCAGGGCCTCGACATGCGCCTCACCGGCGTCGAGGAGGCGCGAGTGGTGAAGGAGTTGCTGGGCTAACAGATCGCCCCCGGGGACCGAAGGAGATGGGAGCTAGGAGCTGGAAATTAGGGCAGGCGCGCGGCCGCTCTCGCTCTTCCAATTCCTTCCTGCTTCCCAAATTCATTCCATCAGGCCGGCAAGATGCCGGCGCTCCGGTCCGGCTGAGGACGGGACTCCGAACGGGG
>JANXMD010000782.1 GCA_025354845.1 Verrucomicrobiota bacterium
CGCGCGCCCTCCCCATCGGTTCGATCGTTAAAGCGCGGCACCAAGTCCCCTCTCCAAACCGGCGGCCCGCCGCCGGACTCCATACCGCTTCGCGGGATTCCGCGCCGAGTTTAGCGCGACCTCTGCGACTCAACGACTCAACGGCTCACTTCAAACGTCCAGTCCGGGCCGCTCGCCACCTGATGGGAAACCGCGAAGTTCCCCTGATTCAGCGCCAGCGCGAGTTCCAGCAGGCTGTTTACGTAGAGGATTGGCTGACCCGTCGGCACTGCACCAAAGGTTTCGCCGAACGCCACCCGCCCTTCCCAAACCAAGTGACCCGAGTGGGCAATGCGAACCTGAAACGTCTCACCGAGTACCGGCTTCAATTCCTGAAAAAGACGCTTTGGAAGATTTGACCACACGTTGCCATACTGCGCGTCGAGTACCGGGATCGACCCGACAAGAGTGTTTCCAGAGCGATGCGCTTTCGCATAGTTCAGCCGCACTACATCGTTGGTCAGACGAATCCCGCAATCGCCGAAGGTCAGTTTGCCCGTCGCGAGCCGGGCACCGACGTAGGCGAAAAGGTCGCGACCGTGAAAGGTGTAACTTTCATCGCTGCCCTTGAGGCGTTGCTTGGCGATGTCGAGGACGCGCACCTCCACGAGTCCCGGAGACTCGGCGAGAAAAGTCAGGCTGCCGTTGTCTGGGGTGACGATAAAATGATTGTCGCGGGTGAGGGCCACCACGGCGCGACGTTCGGTGCCCACCCCCGGATCCACTACGTTCACGAACACCGTACCTGCCGGCCAGTACGGCACCGTTTGCTTTAACCGGAACGCCGCCTCCCACACGTTGTAGGCGGGAATCTCATGCGTGAGATCGAACTGCCGCAGGTTCGGGTCCACGCCGAATGCGACACCCTTCATGGCGGACACCGCACCGTCCTTCAGACCGAAGTCGGTTTGAAACACCAGGGCCGCCGCCCCAGCATTCAGCGCGGCAAAAGCGATCGACAGGACGAAAAGCAAGTTTACCAGAATACGGGAACGCGGAGCCGGATACCGAATCATCATGGCCGCAGTTTGGCGCGCCGGACAGCAGGCGTCGAGCCCGTGGCTGCAGGCGAGGGATTCGTTGTCGCCACGGACAGAACATAGGAGTGGAGCGGTCCACCCCGCTCCGTGACTCCGGAGAGCGAGAGGAGATAACGACCCGTCTTCGGCGCAGTCCAGGTCAGGCGCCCATCGCGACCGAGGGAGCGTTCCGGACCATCATCCTGTACTTTGAGAATCGCCCCGCCTGGTGCGTGCAAGGTCAGCGACGGATCCAGCAGCGATCCCAGTCGGTCCGCCCAGACTTCCGCCACTAACTGTTCGCCGGCAGCCAGGGATACCGCAAACACATCCACGTCGGTGGGACTGTCGATGGTTCCCAACACGTACTGTCCGGAGAGAAGTTCCTGCGCTTCCTGAAATCCGTTGTTGGGCTCGCGTTCCCCAATGAGTGACCCGCGTGGAACGTGCAGAAGTCGATGTGCCTCTCCCACTCCCAGCGTGGTCGTCACGCGCAACAGAATGACTAGACCGGCATCGGTGGGAACCAGCGACGGTGCAAGCATCACGTTCAACCGCTGATTTCCGGCGCGGGACGCTTCAAACCCCTCGGGCGGCGTCACCGATTCGAACCCGCCCAATTCGCCCGCAAGCGGGCCTCCCGGGAGCATGACTTCCACGCGCGTGGCATTCGTGAGATCCATGCCGCGCAGTCCCACTCTGCCGAGACGGCCGATTTCCACCGCGAGGGGTTCACAGAGAAGCACCCGCGGAGGACCGGGCTTTGGTGGCGCGGGTTTGGTCTCCTCGGCGCCCCGGGCGTAGACCACCGGGATCAAAATGGCAGCAGCAACCAGGAGCGCCCGGAGAAAGCCATTGGAGGGGTTCACGCGATCGAAGCTAGTCAGCGTCATCCTGGGAACCGAGTGATTTTTCGAGAGGCTAGCACCGCCCCCGTCGAATCGCGCGACAGCGTCTTGGAGTGCGTGAGTCCTCTCGCGCTTTCGACTCGCGGACCCCGTGCGGGACCAAACGTCGCATGCTTTCGCATCCCGTTCCCACCGAGAGCGGCAGAGGACTGCCGGACTCCGGGACCGTTCGGAGTCCATCGGCTCGGAGGCTTTCCACCTGTCCCGGGCGTCCGCCGCGTTCCCTCGGCGGCTACGGGGAGGAGCGTTCGCTTCAATTCAGGCGCTGACCAACGGACGGATCACTTCGCCTTCCACATCGGTGAGCCGTCGATCCAAGCCGTTGCTGCGAAAAGTCAGTTTGGTGTGATCGATGCCCAACAGATGCAACACAGTAGCGTGGATATCGTGGACATTTGTGGGCTGGCTTCGATCCAGAGGCTTGTAACCCCACGGATCGCTTTCCCCCGCCGTCACGCCGCCGCGAATGCCGCCGCCGCACAGCCAGTTGGTAAAGCAGTACGGATTGTGGTCCCGGCCCTTGCCACCCTGCGAACTGGGCATCCGCCCGAATTCGGTGGTCCACAGGATCACTGTGTCGTCGAGCAGCCCGCGTTGCTTGAGATCCTGAATTAGCGCCGCCGCGCCGCGCGCAAAACCCATCGACAGCGGGCCGTGGTCACGCCGGATGTCCTCGTGGGAATCCCAGTTCCGTCGTGGGAATCCATTGTCGTTGCCGCTCCAGATCTGCACGAAGCGCACGCCGCGTTCGATGAGCCGACGGGCAACCAGACACTTGCGGCCAAAGTAATCCATCTCCTCCTCGGCATTGATCTCCTTGGGCCAGGTGGGCGGATTCCGGCGGACACCGTAGAGATCGAGCAGGTAGTCCGGCTCGCGGGACATGTCCATCGCCTCGGGCGCAGCCAGCTGCATCCGCGCAGCCAGTTCGTAGCTCTGGATCCGGGCCTCCAGTCGCGAATCGCCTTCACGGAAATCCGCGTGACCCTGGTTCAGCCGCGTGAGCATCGCATGCGCCGCGGCTTCGCTCTCCGCCGTGACAAAATCTCCGCCACGACCGGGAAACAAATCGGCAATCGGATTCGGCTGGCCGGGATACAGGATGGTTCCCGCGTGCTGACCGGGAAGAAAAGCCGAGTCCCAGTTCTTGGGACCATTCGACGCGAACCCACGATGGTCGGGCAACACCACAAACGCCGGCAGATTGTCGTTCGCCGAGCCCAGGCCGTAGCTGACCCAGGATCCCATCCCAGGAAATCCGGGGAGCTGAAATCCGGTCGCCTGCAAATAGGTCGCCTGGCTGTGAACACCCGTCTTGCCGACCACGTTGTGCACGAAGGCGAGATCGTCGGCGACCTTGCCGAGTTCCGACACCACCTCGGAGAGCATCCGACCGGACTGGCCGTAGCGTTTGAAGGCCCACACCGGCTTCATCCAGGGTCCG
>JANXMD010000784.1 GCA_025354845.1 Verrucomicrobiota bacterium
GGGCGCCGGTGCAGCGAGAAGGGCAGGGCCGGGGGCGACCAGCGCGGCGGCCGTGAGAAGCCATCCACCGAGGCGGGAACGAAACGGAATGCGAGCGCAGGACACGGTCAAAGTGAACCCGTTCACTGCGCCGCTGGCCAAAGGAAATTCCGAGGAGGGTTGCCGCTTGCCCCAACGACATCGCCCGGACTACGCCAGCATTTCAGTCACCACGCGGCCCTCGCCAGTCGGGCCAATCAGGTGCTGATCGAGTCCCTGGTCTCGGAAGGATAAGGCATGCGCGTCAATGCCCAGTTGGTTCAGCACGGTGGTTTGGAGATCGCGGATGGTCACCTTCCCTTCGGCAATGGCGTAGCCGAAGTCGTCGGTGGAGCCCACCAAGCCCCCGCGCTGCACGCCGCCGCCGGCGAACCACATGCTGAAGCAGGCTGGATGATGATCTCGGCCGAGGAAGGTGGATCCGCCGCGGGCCTCGTTCATGGGCGTGCGGCCAAATTCGCCGCCCCAGATCACCAGGGTCTCGTCGAGCAGCCCGCGCTGCTTGAGATCGGTGATCAACGCCGCGCAGGCGCGATCCACCTCGCGGCACTTCTTGGGGAACTGCTCCATGAGGTCGTCGCCCGGACTGGTTCCGTGGATGTCCCAACCCCAGTCATACAGTTGCACGTAGCGCACGCCCTTTTCGACCAACCGGCGGGCGAGCAGGCAGTTGTTGGCGAAGGAGCCTTCTCCTGGCTTGGCCCCGTAAAGAGTGCGAATGGACTCGGGCTCGCGGCCGATGTCGAAGGCATCGGGCACGGAAACCTGCATGCGGTAGGCCAGCTCGTACTGCTCGATACGCGTCCGCGTTTCGGGATCGCGAAACGTGCGGGCTTCGGCCTCATTCAGGGACCGGATGGCATCCAGGGTGCGACGTCGCGTGTCGCGGCTCATCCCGGGCGGATTCTCGGCGAACAGAATGGGCTCGCCGGTCGTGCGGCACTGGGTGCCCTGATAGACTCCGGGCAGGAAGCCGGATCCCCAGAGGCTCTTGCCGCCGGTGGGATCGGTGCCGCCGCTAAGCAGCACGACGAACCCGGGCAGATCCTGATTGAGCGAGCCGAGGCCGTAGGTCACCCAAGAGCCCATGCTGGCGTTACCGGCGCGCATGTTGCCGGTGTGGACCATCAATTCCGCGGGGGCGTGATTGAACTGGTCGGTCCACATGGAGCGAACCACCGTGATGTCGTCGGCCATCGAGGCCAGATGGGGAATGGTCTCACTGAACCACCCGCCGGCCTGGCCGTGTCGGGCGAAGCGGTACGGAGAGCCCAGCATCTTGGGCCGGCCCCGGATGAAGGCGAACTTCTTGCCCGCGATCAGCGACTCCGGGCAGTCCTGAAGGTGCATGGCCTTCAGCTTTGGCTTCCAGTCGAACAGATCCAGCGACGGGGGCGCGCCGGACATATGGAGGTAGATCACCGATTTCACTCGGGCCGGGAGGCGTGGCGCCTTCGGGGCCATTGGACCCAGCGCGGCGCGAGATCCGCTGTGAAGCGCGGCTCCGAGAGCCGCAGGGGAAAGTTGATTTAGCGCCAAGGCGCCGAGGCTGAAGACCCCGCCTCGGGAGAAGAACTCACGGCGGGTCAGCGCCTGCGCGCGGGCCAAGCGGAGTTCATCGGCGGCGGTTGCCATGGCGTGAGCATAGGTGGGGAATCGATCCTGACAACGCGAGAGATACCGGAGCACCAAGACGGATGGGAGACCTCGAAGCTTGGCTCGCCCGCGCGGGCCGGGTTTACTCGGCACGTGACTGAGTCGATTCCCAAGACGATGCGGGCCATCGTGTATCGCGGCGTGAATGATCTCCGCCTGGAGACGCTTCCGGTGCCGCGCATCGGTGCCAG
>JANXMD010000793.1 GCA_025354845.1 Verrucomicrobiota bacterium
TCTCAACCTTGGTGCGCTTCCACTTATCCTTCCAGGCGTCATGATTGGCGATCAGCCGCGGGGTGGAGACCAGCAGGGTCTCAACGATGCGGAGTTTATTGGCGCGAAGCGACGATCCGGTCTCGGTCACTTCCACAATGGCATCGACCAACTCGCGCGCCTTCACCTCGGTCGCACCCCAGGAAAATTCCACCTCGGCCTTCACGCCGTGTTTCTTCAGCCACCGCTTGGTGAGCCCTACCACTTCGGTGGCCACGCGCTTGCCTTCGAGATCCTTCACCGAGTGGATCGACGACTCTTCGGGCACGGCCAGCACCCAGCGGGTGGGCTGGCGGGTCGCCTTGCTGAATAGAAACTCGCCCACCTCGTGGACATCGCTGTGATTCTCTTGAATCCAGTCCAGGCCGGTGATGCCGGCGTCGAGGTAGCCGAGCTCGACGTAGCGGCTGATCTCCTGCGCGCGGATGAGACGGATCTGCAGCTCGGCGTCGTCCACGTACGGCTCATAGCTGCGGGACGAGACGGTGATGTTCCATCCCGCCTTGGCCATCTTCTCAAGGGTTGCGTCCTGCAACGAACCCTTCGGCAATCCGAGCTTTAGCATCGGCTGCTTTTTATCGGCTGGCGTCCTGCTCATCGTTGGAATTCGTAGAGTTTTCCGGGCGCGACCGGGATCGGGAGTACACTCGAGCCGATCCCTTGACACGCGTGGACGGGTTGACCTGCCAGAGAACGCGCGGCCGGGCGATCTTTTTTTGCTTGGACTTTCGGGCCATACGGATTCGAGAGAGGGTAAAAGTCGGGAAAAACCCCGCCAAGTCGTCGCGTTGCAGGACCCTACTGGCGTCTAGCCCGGCGCTTTGCCTCCAACAGTCGGCTAGTGGTTCCAGGCTTTTCCTCGGCGCCCGTCTCCGGGATTGCCGGAGCCGCTCCGCCGACGGTCGTCGGTGTGGAGGCGGTCGTCGATCCGGCCGCGGGTGCCTCCGAAGCCGATACGGTCGGAATTGTGCGCGGTTGGAACAGGCGTTCGTCAGCCACCGCCTGCGCCGCCGGACGGGTCCCTCGGACCTGATCGCGACGCTGCAACAACGCCCCCAACGATTCCTGCCCGGCGACGGCACGGCGCACATCGCCAAATCCGAGCGCGGCGCGGAGACGGTTCCAGGCCTTGAGCCATTCCTCGCGATCAATGTCCACGCGCCGAACGGCCACATCCAGCACGAACAGGATCACGAACCACTTCAGCAACGCCTCCCAAAGGTCGCGCGGCTGGAAGGTCTTCAGGCGCCCGAGGGAAAACGGGTTGTCGATCTGCGGATCCAGCAGCTTGCCGCCCCCCGCCTCGGCGAGGCGTTTCAGCAGGTTGAGATTCGGCTCCACGGAAGAAAACTCGGGCGAGTAGTTCACGCTGGCCCCGACGACCTGCGACGACGCGGCGCGGCCGTCGCGAAGTTCCACCAGATTCAGCAGGTACGCGCCGATTTCCCGGGTGGGAAACTTGGCCTCGTAACGTCCTGGTCCGGTCTGTTCAAGGGCGACGTTCACGCGCCGCCCCTTCGGACTCACTACCGCGGCCTGCAGGTTGAGGAAGTTGCGAAAGTTGCCCTGAGGATCGAGGGCTTCCACTGAGAGGATCCCCTGCCCGTTGTC
>JANXMD010000797.1 GCA_025354845.1 Verrucomicrobiota bacterium
GGTATCCGGCGACGAGCTCGGCACGTTCGGCGGCCGTGCGTCGGCGTCGCCGCGCTGATTGTAATTTCATCCGCCCAGCCTAACCAATCCGCTCGCGCCGCATAGCCGTCCTTCCCCAGACGGATACGTCTGGGTTCGCGGGAAGACCAACCCGGCGCCGCTCCAGTTGGACTTTTCGATGGTCCGTAGCCCATCGGGATCCCCACTAGGGAGGTGAATTCGGAGAGAGTAGGGGCGTTTCATGTGAAGGAGTTGGATCCTTGAACCGCAGATGCACGCAGATCGACGCAGATGGATGCAGCTTCCGAGACTGAGAATCCAGGAGGAGTGTGTTTTCTTTGGGGCTGAATCGTGTTTTCAACGGTGGAACGCCGTTGCTGCGCTTCTCCTTGTTCTCATGCCATGCCCTTCAATCCGTTTACTCGCTAAACCCACCCTCAGTCCGATTCACTGACGTCCTGCCATACGCGACGGGCGAAAACGGGAAGGAACTTTCCGAGGTCAATGAGGTGGTCTCCCAGGGATACTTTCCGTTTGCGGGAAATCTCTTCGAGCTTGTGCAAAACGATCACCGGGTCGATGCCGTAGAGCGTCAGCAAGTAGGCCTGCGGATGTCTCGCTTCGACTTGCCACGGGGCCAGCGCGGCTGCTGGGAAATCGCGCATGTTGAACGTGAGGATCAGCTCAGCCTTGCTGTGGATGGCGCAGGCAAGGACGTGACGATCCTTGGGATCATTGCCGCACTTTTCGATCAGGTGGCCGTAGTCTTTGACCAGTGCTTCCGGGAACTCGTTTCGCAGGGCGTCCTGAAAACTCGTTGCAAGGCGGGGCTGCCAGCCCAAGGCGTTGAGGTGGGTGCGCTCGGTCTCCTTCAAGATTTCGTCGCTCCAGGCGGGCAGGTAGAGCCGTGGCTTCTCTGCCAGCTTGAGCAGGAGGTCACAGACGCCGTAGTTGGCGAGAACGCATGCATCGAGCACCACCCTGAAATCAGCCCTCATCCTTGGAGGGATCCTTTACTTGCGGGAAATAGGCTCCGGCCGCCATTACCTCGTCGGTAAGACGATCCATCGCCTCCCGCCGCTTCTGATCGCGCCTCGTTTCGTAGGCGAGCAGGTCCTTGAACGTGATCCGGCGATGGGTTCCGACCTTGTGATGCGGTATCTCACCTTTCTCAACCAGGCCGACTAGGTGCTGGCGCGACATGCCGAGATAATTCGCCGCCGCCTGGGTTGTGAACGCCTCATCCTCCGGGACGAAGACGACGGCCTTCCGCTCCGACATGAGTTGGACGATCCGGGCAAAGTGGCCGAACAAGGCTTCCGGAATGTGGGTCTGTTTGCCCTTGGAATCGATCAAGGCCACGTGATCCGGTTTGGCAAAGAATTTGGCCAATTCAGTGAGCTGCTCCTCCGGAATGAGCGACGGATCCAGACGATTGTGGCGAGTAGTCAGCATAGCAGGGGAACTATCGGCCGGGTTCCTCGATTCTCAAGCTATAAACGCTATAAACGCTACGAACGCCTCAAATGCAGCAATGCCGATTTTGTGCGTAAATACCTGAAGGGCTATCGTTTGAGACCTCGGCGATGGTGGCGAATTGTTCGAGGGCGGCTTCGATGGCGATCGCGTCGAGGTCGCTCTGCTTCAGCGGGTCTTCCTTGAGAGTGAAGTGCTTGTTGGTGCGGAGGTCGTAGATCCAGGGTTTCTGGGTTCAGGTTTGCTCACTTCCGTTTTGAATTCGACTTCAGCCACGCTGCGTACTCCAACTCCGACAGCTCTCCCGCTGCCAGGGCGAGGGTGTGGACGGCGGCTTCCACTTCGCTGGCCTCCAGGCGCCAGCCGTTGCACTCCAGAAACGTCGCGGCGACCACGAAGCCCGTGCGTTTGTTGCCGTCAATAAACGGATGGTTCCTGATGAGACCGAAGGCGTAACTGGCGGCCAGTTCGAACAGGGTGGGCTTGCCGTAGGCGAAGAGATTGAGTGGTTTGCCAAGGGCCGAATCCATTAGGTTTTCATCGCGCACCCCCCCGGAGCCGCCGAACTGCGCCAGCGATTGGTCGTGCGCCATCAACACGACCTCCCGCAGGATCCAGACGGGTTCCTTCATTTGGCGAGTTCTCGCAACGTGTGCCGGTAGCGCTTCATCACGTCCTGCACTGCCTCCATCTGGCGTGTGACCTCGGCTTTGTGTGGACTCATCCGAAGGCTGCCGTCGGGGCCTTCCGTCACCGCTACCGTATCGCCTTCGCCGGCGTTCAGGTGCGCCAGCGCCTCCTTCGGCAAAACAATGCCCACCGAGTTGCCAACCTTGCGCAGCTTTAATTCGAGCATCATGCGATGAGTGTAGTCACGGATGTTATAACGTCAAGGTGAGGGCGTCGAAGCGACCTCGCGCAGGTGGTTCGCTTCGCCGTGGGCTGTGCGCCCGGTTGCCCGCAGCTGGAGAAGTCTCCGCCTCCTATTACCCGCTCACTCGATTGGCGTTCGGTTGGGGCAATGTGG
>JANXMD010000825.1 GCA_025354845.1 Verrucomicrobiota bacterium
CTGAAGACGGGACTCCAAACAGGCGGGACAGGCTTTGGGGGGTGTCCAAACCATATCAACGGAGCCGCAACGCCTCGCACCTACTTCACAAAGTCCAGCGTCAGCAATCGCGGTGGCCGTCCGGCATCCTCCTTGTGCCACCATTCCTTGAGCTGCACGAGACGCATTCCTGCACGCTGACCTGCTTCGACAAATTCGGACACGTGATGCGTGAAGGCCGCGACCTTCACCTCATTTCCCTCCGCATCCTCAAATCGCGCCTGGGTTCCCTCGTATTGGCGGAAGGGATGCAGCTCGCTCACATGCAGCACTCCTCCGGGAGCCAGGCATCGCGCCGCCTCGGCAAACAATGGATTAGGCGACTCGATGTGCTCCAGTATGAGGTTGAACGTCGCCAGCTCCGCCGACGCCGTCTCAACCGGCCATGGGATGTTCGACAGATCCCGGCGGTGAAACACCACGTTGGCCGACCTTACGCGGGTGCGTGCCTGCGTCAGCATGCCCTCGGAGAAGTCGAAAGCCTGAACCGAGCGCGCTACCTCGGAAAGCATCCCGGTGTTCTTGCCCGTCCCACAACCGAGTTCCAGCACACGGTGGAAACGCGAAGATCCGAATCGCGTGCGCATGACCTGGGCATCCAAATCGCGCGTGCGATTCCGATTGGTGTCGTAGATGGCCGACCACCGGTCATAGCTCGATTCAATGCTCATGCTGGGTTCGATTGCCACTCCTGCCGGACTGCCCGAGATTGCCAAAGCCGATCCCGGCGGCCCACTCTGAATTCCGTGTCGGATTCCTGAAGGAGCAGGCGCAGGCCTCGTTCAGACCTCGGCGCGCCTGGAATCCATCCCGCGCACCGCATCGGACTCTTGCAGATTACGGCGGCGGCGCGACCATGAGGGAAGTAGCCCCACGACGACGTGCCCTCGCCAGCCCGACATCCAACTCTTCGCCGAGCGCTCGCCGGGATTGTCGCTGCAGGCGTCACGACACTGGGCCTTTTTGCTGCACCTCCGGCGGACGCGAACCTAGCCCTCTTCGAATCCAAGATCCGTCCCCTGCTTCTGGATCGCTGCGTGGAATGCCATGGACCCGACAAGCAGAAAGGTGGCCTGCGGCTGGATTCTGCAGAGGCTTTTGCGAAAGGCGGCGAGCACGGGCCGGTGGTAGAACCCGGGAATCCCGAAGGCAGCCGATTGATCACCGGGATCCGCCGGCAGGATCCCGACTTCCAAATGCCACCCAAACATCCGCTCCCGGCGACGGAGATCAAACTCCTGACCGAATGGGTGCGGTCCGGTGCCCATTGGACGGCAGGAGACAAGGCAATGGCGCCGAGGTCGGTCTCCATGGAGGAGCGCCTGGCGGCCGGAAAATCGTGGTGGGCCTTCCGACCGATCCAACGTCCGGTGTTGCCCAAGGCAGAGCCAGGAACCCATGCCGTCGATGCCTTCGTCCTGGATTCGTTGCGCCAGGCAGGACTGCGCCCCAATCCGCGGGCCGATCGCCGTCAATGGATCCGTCGCGCCCAGTTCGACCTGCTCGGGATTCCTCCAACGCCGGAGGAATGCGACGCCTTCGAGCACGACGCCCGTCCCGATGCCTGGGAGCGGTTGGTGGATCGCCTGCTGGCTTCGCCGCTGTATGGCGAGCGCTGGGGACGGCACTGGCTCGACGTGATGCGCTTCGCCCAAAGCAGCGGCTACGAGCGCGACGGCGAGAAGCCCAACGCCTGGCGCTACCGCGACTACGTCATCCGCTCGCTCAACGCCGACAAACCCTACGATCAATTTCTCCGGGAACATCTGGCAGGCGACGAACTCGAACCGTTTTCCGCCGACGGCGTGATTGCTACCGGATTCGCGCGATTGGGCGTGCTCGATGACGAACCGGATGACGCCCTCACCGCGCGCTTCGACGAGCTCGACGACATGCTATCGACCACCGGCACTGCCTTCCTTGGATTGTCGCTGGGATGCGCCCGTTGTCATGAGCACAAGTTCGATCCGATTCCCCACGAAGACTACTACCGGATGCTCTCGTTCTTCCGTGGGGTGGGCCCGGGACAGTCCACCGGCCAACGCCCTCTTGCCTCGCCGAGAGAGTTGGCAGCCTGGGGGTCGGCGCACACCGAACGGGTCCTCTCACTTCAACGCGAACACACCAATGCCCCGGCCTCACAGCGGAAAGGCCTTGAGGAGCGGTTGAAGAAGGTTCAGGCGGAGACCGGTCCCTTCGACCAGGCACTCGCGATGCAGGAAATCGGAGGACAACCCGAGATCACCCACGTGCTCCGGCGCGGCAATGCCCGCACGCCAGGCGATGCCGTGGAGCCGGCGTTTCTGACGGTGCTGGGCCGTCCGGCACCGCCTCTTCCTGCACGCGCCACCAATGCACTGTCCTCCGGCCGTCGAACGGTTCTCGCCGACTGGGTGGCCAGCCGCGACAATCCGCTCACCGCACGCGTCGCCGTGAATCGCGTCTGGCATCATCATTTCGGGCGCGGAATTGTGCGGACCGTCGGCGATCTCGGCCGCGCTGGCGAACCACCCAGTCATCCGGCCCTGCTCGACTGGCTCGCCACCGATTTCATGGACCACGGGTGGTCTTTGAAACATCTCCACAAGACGATCCTCCTGTCCGAAACCTACTGCCGTACCACCGCGCAGAATCCCGACGCCGCCGCGATCGATCCGGGCAATGCCCTGCTCTGGCGATGGAACTTGCGCCGACTGGAAGCCGAATCGATCCGCGACACGATGTTGGCCATCAGCGGGGACCTCAACCTGAAGCCGGGCGGCCGCGGCTTCTTCCCACATTTGGGGGGTGAAGTACTCGCCGGCGGGTCGCGTCCCGGGACGGACTGGGAGATCTCGAGTCCCGCCGAACAGAGCCGGCGCAGCGTGTACGCCTTCGTCCGCCGCAGCTCGCCGGTGCCCTTCCTCGAGACACTCGACTACGCCAACACCTTCTCCCCACTCACCGAACGCCCGGTGACCACCGTGGCGCCGCAAGCGCTGCTTCTGTTGAACGACGACTTCATGCGCGACCAGGCGGCGGCGTTTGCCTCCCGATTGGAGCGTGAAGGTGGAAACACGGAGTCTACCCGGATCCGTCGTGCGTATCAGCTCGCGCTCAACCGGGAACCGTCCGCCCATGAACTCAAATCCAGCGAAGCGTTCCTCCATCGCCAGCGCACGGCGTTCGGCCGCATCGCCACCCGCCTAGACTTCAAGACCGATGTGCCAGCCACGATGAACACCGCCTTCTTCGACTCACTGCAGGCGATGGACTTCATCCAGGCACCGCGCGGCTGGAGCGCACGCCGCGGTCACTGGCCCGATCACTACGAGGGCAATCGCATCGTGGAACGGGGCAACGGTCCTTATGCCGTTTCCGATTCCGCCCGCTTCACCTCGGGCACTCTGAGCACGCATGTGGTGCTTCACACTGCCTTTGAACGCGGTGGATTCCTCCTTCGTGCTGGCACCCAGGGAGAACGTCCCACCGGCATCGAAGTGATCTTCGAACCGCGGGAACAACGGCTGACACTCCGTCGACTGGAACCTGAACCGCGGATTCTCGGAACCGCTCCGGCCACTCTTTCTACCCAGGAACCCTTTGCCCTGAGGATTGTCGCGGAGAACGCGCGCTGGACGATCTGGTTGAACGGCGACTCCACCCCAACCCTCAGCGTCACCGAATCGACGCCCGTGTCGTCCGGTGACCGGGTCGCCGTCCGACCCTGGGGTTCCGCACTCAGCCTCGATGATCTCGAGATCACGCCCGGTGACGGCACTCCACGCTGGCGCGCCTCCGAGGCCGTTGCCGGCACGGCTCCGGAGCGGCGCGCCCTCGAGTCGTTCTGCCTGCTGGTGCTGAATCTGAACGCCGTGGTATATCCCGACTGAAGTCCATGCACGGCTCACTCCCCAACCCTCGCGACCCTGCCGGAAGGCGTCAGTTCCTGTCGCGGCTGGGGAATGGCTTCGCTGGTATGGCTCTCGCGAGCCTGCTGGAACGCGATGGTTTTTTCAAAACCTCGGCTCTCGCCGGAACGTCCTTCAGTGCGCCGCTGGCTCCCAAGCCAGCCCACCTGGGGGGCAAGGCCAAGGCCTGCATCTTTCTATTCATGTACGGCGGTCCGTCGCAAATGGACCTGTTCGACTACAAACCGGAGCTGAACAAGCGGCACGGCCAGACGGCAACTCTCGAACAACGCCGGCGCGACATAAAAGCTGGCACGCTCCTCGGCTCAAAACGTGAGTTCAAACGCCACGGGGAATCCGGGCTCTGGATTTCCGATGCCCTGCCGGAGCTGTCGCGTCACGCCGACAAACTCGCGGTGATCAAATCACTCTACTGCGATTCCTTCGCCCACGGTTCGGCGATGCTGCAAATGAACAGCGGGCGCATTATCCAAGGCTGGCCCTCCATCGGCTCCTGGATGGGCTATGGGCTCGGATCGCCAAACGAGAACCTTCCCGGCTACGTGGTGATGCTCGATCCTCGCGGTGGGCCGATCAGCGGCGCCGCAAATTGGTCCTCGGGATTCATGCCCGCCGCCTATCAAGGCACGGTGTTCCGCTCGGCCGGACAACCGGTGCTGGATCTGGATTCTGCCTCGGGTCTCACGCCGGAGATGCAGCGCGACCTGATCTCCACCGCCAACGAACTGAACGCCGACCATCTCGCCGAGCATGCCGGATACAGCGAATTGCAGGCGCGGATTGCCAGCTACGAGCTCGCCTTCCAACTGCAAACTGCGGCGCCCGAAGCACTCGATCTGTCACAGGAAAGTCGTCAGACATTGGAGATGTACGGCATCCACGAATCCAAGCCGGACTCCCATCCATTGGCGCTAGGCCCGGCACCCTTCGGACGTCAATGCCTCATCGCGCGCCGGTTGGTGGAGCGCGGTGTCCGCTACATTCAGATCTACCATGGCGGTGGACATCAGCAGCAGAACTGGGACGCCCACAACGGCGTGGAGGAGAATCTCAAGATCCACTGCCCAGAGATCGACCGACCCATTTCCGCGCTGCTCGAGGACCTCGATCGGCACGGCCTACTGGAGTCCACCGTGGTGGTCTGGGGCGGCGAGTTTGGACGCCAGGCCGTCAGTCAGGGCGGCAACGGTGGGCGTGATCATAACCCGCTCGGCTTCACCTACTGGCTTGCCGGCGGCGGCGCCAAGGGGGGAACGAGCTACGGCGAGACTGACGAACTGGGCCATGCTGCGGCCGTGAACCGGCACCACATTCGGGACCTGCACGCCACCTTGCTGCACCTCATGGGACTCGATCCGCAGCGCCTTAGTTTTCTCTACGGCGGCCTGCAGCAGAAGCTGACCGGAGTGCAGGAGGCGGAGGTGATCCGTGGGCTGCTGGCGTGAACGAATCCAACCCAGGCGGCGAACGCCAACCGTCTGAAGACGGGACTCCGAACAGGCGGGACTAAACGCGGCACTAATTCCCCCTCGGTTCTCCAGCGGACCACGCGCATCAATCACACACCGCACACAGAATCGCCGTGTCACCTCAGCAGCCCGCTCGGAGTACCGCCTTCAGGCGGCTTCGGGTGGCACCAACCGGACGACTCCACCCCGGTTTGGCCCTCGGTGGCTCAGAATTCCGGCGAATCCCATCCCTTTCCGTATTCCTTCACCGGATAATCGTACCAGATCCGAAGAGCATTCTTCCGACCCACCCGCTCAAGAAAAGCTCCTGAACTGCTCCAAGGCCAATCCATCCAACGATCCGCATAGCGATGGTGTACCGGATTATGATGGATATAGTTCAACGTGGCCCAGTGATGACGGTCAGACCGAATCTCCCGTTCCATGCAGCCGTGAAACACCTGCCTGCCTGGTGCCTGTTCATGACGATTCCATTCGAGTGCCAGTCGCCCGTGGAGGCGGCCCAACTCGCGGACAAACGCCTTCCCATCGGCCGCCTCCACCAGGAGATGATAGTGGTTCGGCAGGACGCACCAGGCGAACAATTGAGTCCCGTCCTGATCCGCAAGCGTCAGCAAATCCCTGCAAAACGCGTTCATCCGGTCCGGGTCTAGACCGATATGGGGCCGATGCTCGAAGCACGCGGCGGTGATGTGATACTCAGCGCCGGCAGCTCCAAATCGATGCGGCGGCGAATGCCATGGCCGCCGATTTCTCCGACGCCAAGCAAGCCACCCCTCCCTTTGTTTCGGGGTGAGTTTCCTCCAGAGATAGCCTGCACGATGCATGAATCCCAATCGCTCAAAGAACTGATTCGATAAACTGAGCACACACCGCACACAGAATGGCCGTGTCACCTCAGCAGCCCGCTCGGAGTACCGCCTTCAGGCGGCATCGGGCGGCGAACGCGGACCGTCTGAAGACGGGACTCCAAACAGGCGGGGCCAAACGCGGCACTAATTCCCACCTCGGTTCTCCAGCGGACCACGCGCATCCATCACGCGCACGAGCACAGAATGGCCGCGTCACCTCAGCAGCCCGCTCGGAGTACCGCCTTCAGGCGGCATCGGGCGGCGAACGCGGACCGTCTGAGGACAGGACTCCAAACAGGCGGGACTGAAGGTGTGTCCGTTTCAAGCTCCGCCCGCGCTTTCCATTTTTCCTGCGCTTGCCCATGCTGTTTCGCATGTCCCCGCGCTCCCAAGCCCTGCTCCACGCCATCCGTCTGGTGGCCGCCTCCCTGGTTCCCATCGCCCTCTCCGGCGCGGACATCGGCGCGGTGAAGGAATCCGCCACCGGCACCAATGGATTCCGACCGCTCGTCACCGATGATCGCCCCTCTGCGCCGCTGCTTGCCCCCGCCAGCAACGAAGGCCAGGCGCGCATCAAGCAGTTCAAAATCGCCGCCGGACTCAAGGTGGACCTCTGGGCCGCGGAACCGATGCTCGCCAATCCGGTTGCCTTCTCGGTCGATGAACAGGGCCGGGTGTGGACCAGCGAGACCTATCGCTACCGCACCAGCGTCCTCGATATCCGGCACTACATGTTCATGCTCGAGGACGATCTCGCTTCGCGCACCATCGACGAGCGCCTCGCCACCATCCGCAAGTGGTTCGGTCCCGAGGGTGAAAAGGCACTGAGCCGCGAAACCGAAGTCATTCGACTGATCGAAGACACGCAGCACACCGGCAAGGCCGACAAGTCCACCATCGTCGCCGACGGCCTGAACTCGCCGCTCGACGGCATCGCCAGTGGTGTCCTCGCACGCTACGGACAGCTCTGGTTCACCGACATTCCGAGCGTCTGGCGCTTCGCCCCCGCCGGCGCCAGCCGCGACACCAAGCCGGTTCCCGGTCCCGCCCCCAGTCCACTCGCTAGCCGGCCCAACGTGCATCTCAAGGGCTTCGAAGCCACCGAACTGCTGCGCGGTTGGGGCGTGCGATTCAGCTTCACCGGACACGATCTCCACGGCCTCAAGTTCGGTCCCGATGGTCGCCTCTATTTCAGCGTCGGCGACCGCGGCACTCACGTCGTGACCCAGGAAGGCACGGTCATCGATCTCCCGGATGAAGGTGCGGTGTTCCGCTGCGAACCCGACGGATCGCACCTGGAGGTGTTTGCCCACGGATTGCGCAATCCGCAGGAACTGGCCTTCGACGAATTTGGAAACCTCTTCACCGGCGACAACGATTCCGACCAGGGCGATCGCGAGCGCTGGGAATACGTAGTTGAAGGCGGCGACTATGGCTGGCGCGTGGGCTATCAGCACGCCCCGCTCGGCAATGCCGGCCCGTGGAATATGGAACGGCTCTGGGTCCCTCACTTCGAAGGGCAGGCGGCGTACATCGTCCCGCCGGTGGCCAACATCGGCGACGGTCCCAGTGGGTTGGTGTACGACTACGGCACCAGTTTTCCCAAGGCCTGGCAGGGGCGATTCCTCCTCGCCGACTTCAAGGGCACCAGCGCCAAGAGCGGCATTTATTCGCTGTTGAATCGCCCCAAAGGCGCGGGCTTCGAACTCATTGCCCACGACGAATTCGTGTGGAACGTGTTGGTGCCCGATGTGGACCTCGGCCCCGACGGCAGCATCTGGTTCGCCGACTGGCACGAGGGCTGGCCCAAGAGCAACAAGGGCCGGTTGTATCGCGCCTACTTCCCCGAAGTGGTCGCTGATCCGGTGGTGCAACAGACCGCCAAGCTGCTGAGCGAAGGCATGACCAAGCGCGGTGACACAGAGCTGCTGTCGTTGCTCTCCCATCTCGATATGCGCGTGCGGCAGGATGCCCAGTTTGAGTTGGCGGCGCGGGGGCCGAAGTCAGTCGCAGCCCTGGGCAAGATCGCTCTGGATTCGAAGGATCGGCTCGCCCGGATCCATGCGATATGGGGAATCGGGCAGATTGCCCGCGCCACACCAGCCACCCAGTTGACCGACGATCTCTACAGTCTGCTTGCGCTCCTCGAGACGCCGGACCCGGAGGTGCGAGCCCAGTCCGCGCTGCTCTTCGGCCATGCCGGATTGGCTAACGCACAGGGCGGGTTGCTGATGTTGCTCAAGGATCCGGAGACGCGGGCCCAGACTGCCGCCGCCAACGCGCTCGCCACTCTCACCACCCGCCTCACCCGAAACGAACCGCTGCGCAGGAAGTTGCTTACGCTGGAAACCGCCCTAAAGACACTCCCTCCCCGCATGGCTCAATGGGTGCAGGCGGCCTCTCAGGGTACTGCGGCGGAATCACTGTTGGTGCCCGGCTTCAAGATTCCCGCCGCAGAGGTCGCCGAGTTCCTGGCAGCCGGCGCTCCCGAGGATCGAGTACGTAAGCTGGCGGGCATTCGCATGCTGGTCGCGTCCCAGAGCCACGGCCTCTATCCGGCCCTGACCAGCGCGGGTCGGATTGACAATCCGCTCGTACGCTCCGCGGTGATTGTCGCCTTGCGCGAGATCAAGCCTGACAGCGCCTGGTTGCGATTCCAGGGCCTCCCGACTTGGACCGATCTTCTCGAAACGGGTACCCCGCTGAACCGCCTCGAAGCCGCTCGGACGATCAACGACGTCCCCATCACGAATGCCTACCCGGAACTCGCCGCAATCGCTGAACCGGCGAAGCTCGATTTGTTGCTCCAGAAGTTCGCGGCGTGGAAGTCGGGGGGCGAAGAGACCGCAGCGGCTCGGCAGGAGCCTCGCCCTACCGATGGGCGGGTGGCGATCCGGGATGTGCGAGCGGATCAACCGATGCCGTGGGGCACGGCGCCGATCGATCAGCTCACGCCAATGTTGCTCCGTGTCGTAAACGCCAACTTCCGCGAGGGATCGTCCCAGTCCGCCGACCGCCTCGCCACCCTGGCGACCCGTTCCGATCTTTCGGATTTGATCCGCGGCGAAGCGTTGTACGCCCTCGGCACCTGGGCAAAGCCGCATCCGCGCGACCGCATCGTCGGCACCTACCGCCCGCTTCCCGCGCGCGACGCCACGCCCGCCCGGGATGCCCTGCAACGCATCCTCCCCTCCCTCGTAGCCGCCGAGGGGACGAGGCGGACACCCCCCACGTCCCCCGCCACCACTGCCAAACCCGGCGCCCTCCTCGTGGCCCTGGCCGAAGCGGTCGCGCAGTTGGATCTTAAGCCCGCTCTCGTGGATCTGACCGCGCTGGTCCGCAACCCCAACGCCCCCGCCGACGGCCGTGTGGCGGCGTTGCGTGCCATCGCCAAGGTGTCGCAAGACAAGTCGCAGGTGACAGACCTGATTAAACTCTCCGCAGCCGACACCAGCGAACCCCTCCGTCTGGAAGCCTCCAAACTCAACGCCGAGCTCAATCCCAACGACGCCGCCGGCCAGCTCGCCGCCAAGCTCACCGGCGGATCGCTTGCCGAACAACAGTCCGCCTTCGCGTCGCTGGGAACGCTGAAATCCGACGCGGCCGACGCGATCCTAGCTGAATGGATGGACAAGCTCATGAAGCGCGAGGTGGCCAATGAAGTCATGCTCGATCTCGTCGAGGCCGCCGGGAAGCGCAACGCCGCCGCCGTGAAGTCCCGCCTCGACGCTTACGGCAAATGGAAGCTCCCGCAGGACCCTCTCACGCCGTATCGCGAAGCCCTCAACGGCGGCGATGCGGTGCGCGGGAAAAAGCTGTTCTACGAAAACGCCGCCGTTGGGTGCACGCGCTGCCATCACATCGGCACAGATGGCGGCGGCAACGCAGGCCCGGTCCTCGACGGAATTGCTTCACGTCAGCCGCGGGAATACCTGTTGGAAAGCATCATGTTTCCCAACCAGCAGGTCGCCCAGGGATTCGAGACCGCGACGCTATCGATGAAAAATGGGGTCGCCTACGCCGGCGTGGTGAAGAACGAGACCGATTCCACGCTGGTGTTGCTCTCGCCCGAGGATGGCGAAGTGGTGTTGAAGAAGTCCGACATTGCCTCCCGTGACAAGGGACTCAGCGGCATGCCCGAGGGTCTGGGGCAATTGCTCAGCCGCCAGGAACTGCGCGACGTCCTGGAATTCCTCGGTACGCTCAAGTAGTTCGACCACTCCTCACGGGAGGCCCCATGAAGAAACTCCATCCAGTTCACCATCGGACGGCGGTTACGTTGATCGAGCTCTTGTGCACAATCGCGATCATCGCGGTGCTGGCCACGCTGCTTCTGGGTCCCGTTGGGCGTGCCCTGCGCAATGCGCGCAACATGCAGTGGGCCGATCAGTCGGAAAACCACGCCAATGCCGTGGTGCAACAACTGCGCACCTTCCTCGGGGATCGGCAGGACTTCCCGACCCTTTCGCTGGAAGCGCTGGAAGGCCTCAACGTCTTTCAGAGCGCCGAGGTTCGGTTTCTCCATGACCGGCGGGTTACCTTCGTTTCTATCGCGGGCAGCGATCCGGACGACAAGGTGTTCCTCTCCGTGCGCCTTGAGTCCGGATTTC
This sequence comes from Verrucomicrobiota bacterium, assembly GCA_025354845.1. Classification (GTDB taxonomy): domain Bacteria; phylum Verrucomicrobiota; class Verrucomicrobiia; order Limisphaerales; family UBA9464; genus CAIVQB01. The sequence goes on from JANXMD010000825.1 coordinate 10,881, forward strand.
TCACCTCCTCCGGATTTCTGACCCACACCCGCGGCAACCTGCGACCGCCGAGGTAGAAGCACTCGGGGTAGACAAGCGCGGCAGCGTCCTGGAGTGCGCGAGTCCTCTCGCGCTCTCGACTCGCGGACCTCGTTGCGGGACCAAACGCCGTGTTCTTTCGCATCCCGTTCCCAGCCAGAGCGGCAGAGGACTGCCGCACTCCGAGACCGTTCGGAGCCCATCAGCTCATGCGCTTTCCACCCAGTTGTAGAGGAGCGCGGCAGCGTCCTGGAGTGCGCGAGTCCTCTCGCGCTCTCGACTCGCGGACCTCGTTGCGGGACCAGACGCCGTGTTCTTTCGCATCCCGTTTCCAGCCAGAGCGGCAGAGGACTGCCGCACTCCGGGACCGTTCGGAGTCCATCGGCTTGGATGCTTTCACGCGGCCTTTCCGGCCGCCGCGGCGCGGGCGAGATCTTCGAGGGTGACGGTGGCGGCGCGATCGGCGTCGGCCTTCCACAAGGACTCCACCTGTCCTCGGACGACAGCGCGGGAAGCGTCGGCGGTGGTCGGAAAGTCCACACCGCTCACCGACCGCATCGCCGCAAACACATCGGCCAGACGGATCCGCTCGGGCGGACGCGCCGGGGCGTAGGTCGTCTCCGGTCCCGCAGCTTCCATTAACACCGTGCCCGCTACCAATGCCTGCAGGATCTCCTTGGAAAGTTTGGGCGGCACCCCGAATTGATCCGCCAGCTGCGAGGCGGTCAGCGGCGGCTTTCCTTCGCGGAATCGCAGCGCCAGATGCGTGCAGAAGCGCATCGCGATGAACTCGCGACCCTGCTGATTCACCTTACCCGCGCGACGATCCTGGAGGTACGCCCGGCGATGCTGGAAGACGTACGACGTCTGCGCGCCGAAGAGCAGGATCAACCACGAAAAGTACATGCCCACCAGGAACAGCGGCAGGATGCCCAGCGATCCATAGATCGCGTTGTAGGTGACCACGCGCGAGTTGTAGAGCGCCGCCAGATGCCCGTTCACCGTCCACAACCCCGACGCCACCAGACCGCCAACTCCCGCGGCTTGCCACGTCACTCGGGTGTTGGGCATCCACAAATACAGGGCGCCAAACGCGGCGCCCATCAAGCCGATCGATACCAGCCAGGAGAAAGAGGTGATCAAGTGCCCGAGAAAGGTCTTCTCCATCCAATTCGCCGAGAGGTGCCATCCCACCAACGGCAGCACCCGTTCGCCCGTTGCGGAAAGCACGACCGAATTCGTGGCGTTCGAAGTGACGGTTCCATCGTCCGATCTGAATCCCGTGTTCTGCCCCGGCACCGCCTCGGCTGAGTGGGCAACGGGTTGAAGCACGTGAAGGTAATTGGCCCCCTTGGCCATCAACACAATCACGGGGCCCAGCGTGATCACGGCCCAGTAGAGGACGATGCTCATGAACCAGCTGCGTCCGCGGGGTACGCCCCAGATGTCATTCAATGCCGCCTCAACCGTCCGCAGCAGTGAGATGGCCACAAACAACAATCCCGCCATGGCCGTGGCGCCGAGAGCGCCGAATCGGATATTCCCGACGAACTCGACAATCTGCTTCGCCATCTTCAACCGCTTCTCGCGGGCGGACTCCCGTTCAACGGCCTTGGCCGCCGCCGAAGTTGCCGAGGGCGCCGAGGCGGTGGATGACATGCCGGTCGCGGAGGCAGCCACCGCCGGGTCTCCCAATCCCAGGGCGGGAGCAAAGCTGGAAATGCTGGAGTCAATGAGCTGCAGGAGCTGCTCCTTCTGCTTCGTCTCATCCCGCGGGAGAAACAGCGAGGCAACGCTGATCGACACCGCCAGCAACGGGACCAACGCGAGCAACGTGGTGTAAGCGAGCGCCGAGGCGCGAACCGGACAGCGGTTTCGGAGAAAGTTCCCGCCCACCATGATCCAAAAATGGACGAAGCGGTGCACCCGGGTGAGACGCGGCTCCTGCGCGGCGACGGCGTCCTCGTCGATCAGAACGTTCATCTCCTCCTGAAGCCGTTGGAATCCGCCGGAATTCGGGTCCGCCATGCGCCAAGCATACGAACGCGGGTGGGAAAGGCGAGGCGGCGGATTTCCTCTCCCGCCGTCACCCCCGCTGTGGCAGCGTCAGCCGATGCAGATTGTCTGTGGCATTCTCACCATCTCGGACCGGGCGTCGCAGGGCGTCTATGACGACCTGGGCGGCCCCGCCTTGAAGGCCGCCGCCGTGGGATATGGCTGGAGGGTGGAAGCGGAGGAAATCGTCCCGGATGACCGCACCGCGATCCAGCGAGCCATCCGCACCCAGATCAACCAGGGATGCCAGCTCGTTCTCACCACCGGCGGCACCGGCGTCGCCAAGCGCGATGTCACGCCCGAGGCGGTGATGGAGATTGCTGATCGTGAGATTCCCGGGTTCGGCGAGGCGATGCGTATGAAGTCGTTGGTCATCACCCCGAATGCCATCCTGTCGAGAAGTCTTGCCGTCGTGGTGGGCCAGACGTTGGTGATTTGCCTTCCCGGCAAGCCCTCCGGCGCCGTCGAGTGTCTCGGATTTGTGGTCGGGGCAATTCCCCACTGTGTAAAAGTCCTGCAGCAAGTCCCCACCAGCTGCTGAGCCCATTCGGAGCGCCGCATCCTGCCGGCCAGCGGGATTGAATTTGGAAAGCACGAAAGCAGGAGGCAGAACCACCAGGATACGGAGTCACGTAAACGGTGGGCCCCGCTCAATTCGTCCCCGGCTTTGGACCTTGGACTTGGGACTTTGGACCCGAGTCCCCCGCCCTCCTTGCCAACTGCGACTGAAGAAACGTGTCCTTCGGTGCCGTCTTCCACGCGGTATACCAAACATCTCCAAGCATCTGTCCGCCGCGAACTATCTGGCCTGCGAGGAACTCCCGACCCGCCCCGCCACCCACCCCTTCCCCGCTGAGTCCGCCGGCTTTGTCGAACTGGTAGACGCGTTCCAGATCGTGGGATTGCTCAACCACGTAGTGCATCACCACCGGAAAGAGATGCTCGTGCGACACGCCCGGCAGCCGCTCCCAAACCAGTCGGGCCGGGCGCACCTGACCCGAGATCTCGGCGTACTGGAATCCCACCTTCCGCAGGTACCCACCATCGACCCACCCGTGGAACGTCTTGTTGGTGGTGTAGCCCTTTGGATTTTCCCCCACCCATCCGTTGTAATGACGTGACGTGTGAAGTGGTTGCGCCGTGTCTCCAACGAAATGGCCCATCACCCCCATGAGATACACCGCGTTGGCGCGCGCATTGGAAATCTCGTCGGCGGTGCCGCCAAATTGCTCGTAGGCCTTGATCGAGCTGAAGGTCGACTGAAGCCGGGCAAAGTCCTCCGTGATCCGCCAGGGCAACAGGCCCGGAATGCCGCGGGTGCGATCGGGATCACGCGAAGGATCCGCCTCGGGAAAGCGCTCCGGATTCTTCGACCGCGCGATGGCCAGCTGCCCCAGATACTCAGAACGGAAAGGGCTCAAGGATTCGATCGTGAACCCGTACTTCGGAAGGTCATCCAGATCGATGAAGTGTTCCGGCACATTGACGTGGCGCAGCGTGGGATCGCCCAGATTCCGCCAGCGATCAGGGTCGCCCGCAAGGAAGGCGATACGCTCGCGAACCGCGGGATCGCGAATCCAATCGGGAAACTCCGCGGGCAGCGACTGCAGCGCCACCTGATTGACCATCCGGTGGTAGTCGTAATCCCACGCCAGCAGCCGCGACGGATGCATCGCTACCATCCAAGTCACCACCCACGCCATCCCTACGAACGCCATTCCCTTGCGCATTTGCTTACCGTGGAAGCCAGCACCGGGATTGTCGAATGACGATTCCCGGCGGAAATAGAAAACAGGGAGTCCGAATCGGATTTTCCCTAGCGACCGCAGCTTGTGGAGTTCCGTCCTCATCAGTAGCATCGCCAAACCGCTCATGGCTTCTCCTTCAGATCGAAAGCCCCAGGCGCGTCTTCGGTGTTTTGGTGTGGGTGACGGCTGGCCCGGCTCCGACCGCCGTCACGCGTCCTTTCATTTCCATATTGGCAACACCCGGCTCGTGATCGATTGCGGTGATGGCATCAGCGCCGGATTCACCGCTGCCGGACTCGACGCTTCGGAGGTGGATCACTTGCTGATTTCCCACATGCACAGCGACCACGTGGGTGGCTTTTCGCTTTTCGTTCAGGGGCTGT
>JANXMD010000827.1 GCA_025354845.1 Verrucomicrobiota bacterium
GCCGATGACGATCCCGTGCCCGAGGAACTTGTTCGAGACCACCGTCTGCAGGAAGATCGCCAGCAGTGTGAAGGTCAGGATCTGCGGGAACACAACCAGGTAGAGTTCCCGGGCATATTGGAGGAACTCGTAGTGGTAATAGCCCGCCACTGTCTGCATGACGACGCCGCAGAGCCCGGCCACCGTCAGCAGCACCAGCTCCACGAAGCCGATGGCGAGGAGCTTCGAGAGCCAGTCGACGCCGCTAGAGATCGGAAGCGCGTCATGGATGCCCGCGAAACGCGTGTCCCGTTCGCGCCACACGAGTTCCGCGGCATAAAGGCTTGAAACGATGAAAAAGAACAGGCTCGCACCGCCCCCGACGGCCTGCAGCATCAGATAGGTCACGGGCCAGACGTTCTGCCCGCCCACACGTCCGGCATAGTGGCCGTTGTTCATCGAGATGCCCGCCATCAGGATGACAATGGCCCAAAACGGGATCTCGCGAACGATGTTGGAGATCCTGAGGCGGGTCATCGAAACCAGTTGGGTGACCGTGGTCGCGAAGCCGAACACCTGCGTGATCCGGGGCAGTTTGCCCGCCACAAAGCTGCGCCGGGGTCGCGCTTCGTCCCCGGCCTGCTGCTTGGCCAACGCTGCGCGCTTGCTGCCGGAACGCGATGTCAGCGCCTCCACCGACATCGGGAAGAACCGCCAGAGCAGAAGCAATCCCAGGACTGCGATTCCCCCCCATAGCAGCCGGGTATATAAAAAAACGCCCGCCCCCAGGGGCAGCAACATCGAATTCCGCTCCACCACCGTCCAATAGCGCGCCACGGCGTCGGTGTAGAGGAACCCAACAGGATCAAAAATCCCCGGCCAAAAACGCTCCAGAGAACGTGTACTGCTGAACGCCGCCATACCGACGAGATACACCATGAAGAGGGTCGTGCCCTGGAGATAGACGATGAAAATCCTGCGCGTGAGCGCCGCGACCACGAAGAAGATCGAGCCGAGGAAGAAGATCTGGAACACCACGATGGTAAAGAACGGCTGCAGATACCAGTCGAGGCGGTTCGGCCCGATTCGCGCGTGGTCCGCCCAGGGCGCGAGCGTCCCCAGGAACTCGCCCAGGAGCAGACCGGAGAACGCAAAGACCGTCGCCACGAGCGACCCCGCCCAGCGTCCGCCCAGATAGGCGAATTTCGAGATCGGCTTGGTGAACAGGATTTGGATCGTGTCACGCTGGAAGTCGCGCAGAATCGAGGTGCCGAAAATGGCGGCGATGATGATGACGCCAAAGAACGCGATCCCAACATCGTTGTAGATGTTGGCCCACGGCCCGTTCAGCATGATCTTGCCGTTGGAACTCCCAATGGGGCCGAAACTCTCGCTTGCCACGTTCAGGAAGTTGAACGCGAACCACAGGAGGAAATAGACGTAGGTGGAAACGCTCTTGAACCGGAACTTCAGTTCAAACTTTAGGAATTCCCAGAACATGGCCATTAGCGCTTGCCCTGCTTTTCGAGGTGGATGAAGTAGACGTCCTCCAGGTCGGACTCGACCGACCGAAAGCCCTCGCCCGGGCAAGCATCGGCGAACACTCGAACTTCGTGCAGCCCGCCCACCAGGTGCGAGGAGACGACCTTCAGATTGGACTCCAGCGCCCGCAGTTCGTCGTCGGAAGAGGCCACCTTGGACCAGATCCGGCCGGCGAGTGAGCCGAGCGCGTCATTGGGCGCACCTTCCAGCAGCAGTTCGCCGTTCGAGATGATCGCCATCCGGGGGCAGAGTTCCCTGACGTCCTCCACAATGTGGGTCGAAAGGATGACCGTCACCCCGGTCCCGACCGAGCTGAGCAGGTTGAGGAACCGGTTGCGCTCCGCGGGGTCAAGACCGGCGGTCGGCTCATCCACGATGATGAGCTTGGGATTTGCCAGCAACGCCTGCGCAATGCCAAAACGCTGCTTCATGCCGCCCGAGTAGGTACTGAGGGCTTTCTTGCGGTAGTCCCAGAGGTTTGTCTGGTTGAGGATGGCGTCAATCATCGCCGTTCGCTCCGACTTGCTCGTGATGCCCTTCAAGATCGCAAGGTGGTGAAGTAGATCGTTTGCCGAGATTCTGGGATACACGCCAAACTCCTGGGGTAGATACCCGAGGACCCGGCGGACCTCATCCTTCCGTGCCAAAACGTCCAGGCCGTCCAGGTCGATGGACCCTTCGTCGGGCTCCTGGAGAGTTGCGATGGTGCGCATGAGCGAACTTTTCCCGGCGCCGTTGGGTCCCAGGAGACCAAACATGACGTTGGGGATGGTGAGCGTCAGGCTTTTCAGCGCGCGGACCCCGTTGGGATAGGTCTTGGAGAGGTTGGTGATGGTGAGGGCCATGGCTTGGTCTGGGCCTATAGTTGCGCTTCATCGCACGAGGTCCGATGGACCGTCGACGCAAACGTTCTTTGACTCCGTGGCCGCATGTAAATGTAAAAACGAGCAGTTCAGAACCGATGAGGTTCATGGTCGTTGTTCCAGCGGCGGAAGGCCGCGTCCGAGTTCTCGAGCAACAGGGAGCGAACCTTCACCGACTCGACGTGGCCATCGCAGAAGACGACGTTTAGCTTTCCGCCGTGCCGTTTCTGGGCCGCCTCACGGTAGGCCTTGTCTTCTTCCGGCCGGATGAATCCGACCCAGTTCTGCCCGAGCGCACCCCATCCAATCTTCCCGCCTTGCATCCCCACGAAGCCGTCCCCAAAGGCGATCATATCGCTCGGCACCACGACTGCCCGTTCCGGCACCGGAACGTCGCCGACCTCCGGCCACGACGAGCCGCCCAACCCAAAGCCATAGTTCCCGGTCTGGACATCCGGCTTCATGAGCAGGTTCATCGTCCCCATGCTGTTGTAGCCGTAGAGGCTCGGGCGCATCCAGTCCTCGAATAGGAAAGGTGCCGCCGGGCATTTGAAACTGGGTCCATCGGGGGCGTTCGTGTACGGGAGCATTCTCTCCAGCCAGTCCTTGCCGTCCGTGCCGGAGGCGAGAGGAAAGGCTCGTTGGTCGCCGGTGTAAACGGTCAGCGCAATGCCCAGTTGCCGCAGGTTGCCCTTGCAGCGCGCGGAGTTCGCCGCGGCCTTGGCCTTGGCCAGCGCCGGCAGCAGCATGGCCGCCAAGACGGCGATAATGGCGATGACCACCAGCAGCTCAATGAGCGTGAAGCCGCGGGAAGCGCTTCGGTGGTTCATGCTGTAGGGTGTCGCACAGGCCGACCGCCGGCGTCAACGCCACGCCGGCAACTGGAACCTAGTGTTCTGTGACGGACATGTCGAAAGCCCCAAGCTGGAGAAAGTCTTCTTTCAAGACAACGCCGAGGCCCGGCGGCGCTGGAACCGGGACAATGAACCCCATCTCGACGGGCAATAAGGGGCGACCGAACCTCAGCTACCGAGTCGTTCTATGAAGCTTTGTTCTTTAACTCATTGAACTTCACCAGGCAGAGGATGAGCAAAACGAGTGACGCCGGGCCAGCGAGGTAGTTCACCACCGGGACAAAAGCGCAGACGAAGCAGATCGCATAGGCCAGCCCGATGCCGCGTCCGCAGTCGCCGACATCCGTCCGGCCTTGGGCGTCGAAATAGCTCTTAAAGGACTCCGGAACGCGCAGAAACACAAAGAAGTTCCAGACCACGGGGAAGCACGGGATCATCAGAAGCCATACCAGCCCTGGCTCCATTTTGCGGTGGGCGGCGGGCACCTTCCCCAGCCAACTGCTAATGAAATAGCAGATGACGGCATGGATGAGCAGTCCGACAAATGCAACGATGGCGATGACACCAGCCACAGCCGCTCCGATCGCAATAAGGTTCTTCGAGTCCTCGTTGGTCTGGGCAAGCAGGAGGGCGAGCGGGACACTCATAAGAATTAGGATTTTGCCGCCCCGCCGAAAGCGAGATTTGCCGTCGAGGTTTGGGTGGACTCGGAACATTTTGCGGTGCTTGGGTGGATGCGGCAAGGGGTTTCGTGCCGCGTCCCGCCCTGTCTGTGAAACCTCAAACTGGGGGCGAGAGGCGTTTCCAAGTCGATCCTGGGATCCCGTACGACGGGTCTCCCACTCCGATTTTCAGAGCCGGCGTCCCGGGGTCAACTCTCCAAGATTCCCCCCCGCGTTACGAAAGCATCCTCTCAGGCTTCAAGGATCTACGGATCGACACTCGACCCAGGCTGGCGAGGAGCCAGGGCATAATCACGCGCTCCCGGCGACGGCCGTTCAGGATCCAGCCGATAAAGGTCGAGCGTACGAAGAGGTCGTAGGTCAGCAGCGAGAGGCCGATGGTGAGGATGGAAATGAAAAAGAGCTTGAGCGACCAGTGCAGCGGAAGCTCTGCCACCGCCACCTGAAGCCAAACCACAACCGGCAGGTGGAATAGGTACATCCAGTAGGAGGAGTCGGCGACGTACCGAACAAACGCATTAGGCCGGGCAGACAGTTTTCTGAAGACGCCAATCGTCAGAAACGCCAACGACCACAGGGTCAGGGCGTAGCCCAGGGCAAAGGCCACGTGCGCAGAAACGTAACGGGGATTCCCCGGGTCGCGTTCGACGTCGCCAGTGAGCAGCACAGTGGCCACCCCAATGCCAGCCAGCATCCACCGGGAAGGCGTGAGCCGCGTGATCAGGGAAATCATCTCGTTCTGTCGGCTCAACATCCATCCTAGGACGAAGGTGCTTCCATAAACGACGAGCGGAGGCAGTTGGGGGACCAGCGACTGGTCCGGTGTATCCAGGCCCCAGAAACGCATGAACCAGAGCGCCGCCGCCGTTGGAATTGCAAGGATCACCGGGGAAACCGGGGATTCTGCCAGCCACCCAACCAACCCGTCCGCCCACCGAATCATCACGGTGTTACCCGTGCGGGTTGCCCGGACCAATCGCCGAACGGCAAGCGTTAGGGCGGTGATCATCGCGAGGTAGTAGAGAAACCAGAGGTGCGAGCCGGTAAAAAGCCCTTTCGGAAGAGTGGCAAGGCTTTGGAAGCCTCCCAAGAGACCGCCCAGGATATCGACGTGGCCGCGGAGGCTCGCGGAACCCATGATCCAGCCCGAGACGACCAGCGGGTGCAGAATGAACCAGCCCACGACAAACGGCACCCCGAGCCGCAGCAGGCGGGAGCGAACAAAGTCGCCCGGGCCTTTGCGATGAAAGGTCCGGTGACTGAGGATACCCGCAATCAGGAAGAACGTGCCCATGCGGAACGCGTGGCTGACGGTCATGAACATCGCCACCAGCGGGCTGGTCGAGACGTCCTGAACCGCCCAGCCCAGAAAGGCCGGTGTGAACGAGAGGCACGCGTGAAACACGATGCCGAGCACGAGAGCGAAGGCCCGGGTCGCATCAAGATAGTCCAGGCGGGCGCTGTCTGTGCTTTGCGAAACGGTTCTGTTGGTAGGGGCGATGGAGGGACTCATAGCGATCTGGCCGTGGGGAGATATTGTTCAATAGAATCCGATTTCATCCACGGCGTACTCAAACGAGTCCTTCGCCACGCCGAACGAGATGAGGTTGACGCTGGTAATGGATTTCAAGTTGAGCGCGGTCTGCTCCGACCACGCGCGCTTCAGCTCCTTGAAGGGGATGCGAACCTCCTGGAACTCGCCCCGCTTGCCGGTGATCGGTGCGCTCGAGTGGAAGTCAAAGTTTTGGATGTCGGCGCTGCCCACCTGGACGATCAGGGTTCCTTTGGTCACCTTGACGCGCAGGCG
>JANXMD010000001.1 GCA_025354845.1 Verrucomicrobiota bacterium
TTTCCGACAAACCGATCTACGAGGACCTCGAGATCCTCGACCTGACGGACAGTCTGACCTTCCTCGCGGAAAAGCTCGGCGCATCGGACCCGCTGTTAGTACGGGTCCTCGATGGCAAATCGCCCCGTGCGCGGGCACGCGAGTTGATCCGATCCACGAAAGTCCGCGACGTGGCGTTCCGAAGGAAGTTGTACGCGGGCGGTGCCGACGCGGTGCGATCTGCGGCGGACCCGTTGATCGAGTTGGCACGAACGGTGGACGGCGAGGCACGCGAACTGCGACGAAAGATCGAAAACGCCGAGGAGACGCGGAAACAGGCACACGCCGCGATTTCCCGCGCGCGCTTCGCGCTCGATGGCGCGAGTTCGTATCCAGATGCGACATTCACGCTTCGGCTGTCGCCGGGCGTGGTTAAGGGCTACGAGGAGGACGGTAAAAAGGTTCCAGCACGAACGACGATCGCGGGCCTCTACGCGCGCGCCGAAGCACAGCGGTACAAGCCCCCGTTTGACCTTCCAGAGCGTTGGTTGAAGAAGCGTTCCTCACTCGACCTGTCCACACCGTTCAACTTTGTCGGAACCCACGACATCATCGGCGGGAATTCCGGCAGCCCCGTGGTGAACCGTGCAGGAGAATTCGTCGGCATCATTTTCGACGGCAACCTGCAGTCTTTGGTGCTGGATTTCGCGTACGAGGAAGTCCAGGCGCGTTCCCTGTCCGTCCACAGCGCGGGAATCCTCGAGGCGCTCCGCAAGGTCTATGGCGTGAAGGCGCTGGCCGACGAACTCGCAACCGGACACCGGAGCCGCTGATCGAGATCCATTCGTTCTGCCAAACCGGGACGGTGGTCAGAACATCCAGCGCAGCCCGACGCAGAACAGACCGCAAATCAGCGTGCCAAGCCCGAGCACGATCGCTCCGGAAAAACGCTTTTCGGGACGTTCCCACCACATGTAGAGGCTGCTCAGCACCATGAAGATCAGCCCCGCGGCCACGGCATCCATCGAAAGCGCCCACACCCAGGTCAACGCCCAGTCCCGGCTCTGGCGGGGATCATCCAGCGAAACCCCGGAAAACACGTGGAGCGCTTTCATCACGCCCCACGGATTCACCTCGCTGTGTCGAAGCGTCACCCGATGCTGCGCCAAATCGGTCTTGATGAAATAAAAGTGACCCGGACGCCGAACCTGAAAATCAAACAGATCGGTGTTCGCCCGGGTCGTCGTCCAGAGGATCTCACCCTCAATGCGCAACTGCCGCATTATCTCCTGCGCCTGCGCGAGGTCGCCCTGCAGTTCCGGTCCGAGCGTCGTGATCACCTGTTCTGTATTCGTATCCCGGCGCTTGGACCAGGATTCCGCAAAGCTCCAGTTGGGATGGTTCAGCACCAGACCGGTGACGGCAAACAGCCACAGAAAGAAGATCAATAATAGGCCGGCGAAATAGTGCAGCCTGCGGTTCCAACGCTCCAGTCGCACCCGCATGCGCAAGCGCGAGGACACGGGTGGAACGGAGGCGGCTGGGGGTTCAGCGGCTGAGTGCATACGCCAATCCAAGAAACGACAACCCTCCGGCAAAGAGCAGGACAAAACCCACCCGGCGTTCAGCCCGCAGCACATACCAGAGATAGAGACCGCTGACGGAGATGAAGAGAATCAGGTAAGCGGTGGCGTCAGCCATCCAGCGCCACGCGGCCATGTAGAGCCAGTTCATCCGGATTGCCGGCGCATGTTCCCCAGGAGATCGGTGGAGCGTCGCCATCGCCCCAGCCAGTCCGAGCTCGCGGGTTACAATCGTGGCGTCACCCGTCGCCAGCTTGAGACTCACTGTGATCTCGCGGCCGGGAATGGTGATCGGGATGAAGAGTTCCTCCTCCTTAACGAGGCGTCGGACGAATCCAATCTCGCCCTGAACTCCCGCGTTCCCCAGAACCGGTTTCAGTGCGTCGATGAGCGGCCGACCCGAAAGCGTCCGCAACTCCCCAGGCAGCGTCAGGGCCGATACCACCCGAGTGTGAGTGGCCGACGAGGTGAGCGGCGGCAGCCACGCGTGGACCAGGAAAAACACGCTGCCGGCGAAGAGGAGCACGAAGGGACTGCTGAACAACCCCAGAAAAAGGTGAAGGTCCAGTATCAGTCCGTAGAATCGCCGTTTCATTCGACGAGGATCCCTTTCAAAGGGTGAAGGCCTGGTCACATCGCATGGGCATACCCCATCGCGTTCTTTGGACTGTATCTTGTCAAGGACTCGCGCACTCCAGGACGCTGCCGCGCTCATCCACAATCGGATGGAAAGCACCCAAGTCGATGGACTCCGAACGGTCCCGGAGTGCGGCAGTCCTCTGCCGCTCTGGCTGGGAACGGGATGCCAAAGAACGCGGCGGTTGGTCCCGCATGAG
>JANXMD010000078.1 GCA_025354845.1 Verrucomicrobiota bacterium
CGATGGTCTGCTTCGACGGCGGGCAGTCGAACAATCTCGCGTAGAACGTGATGCTTCTCGGAAGGTCCGAGACTTGGAGCGACGCGTGAAAACGGGTTCGGCTGTTGCTTGAATCCGCAGCAGTCACGGGGTGGCCTTCGACCGGGGTTTCGGGATGCACTGCGGCGTCGACTGACAGAGGTGAAAGGCCCAACCGATTCCCGCTCCGAAGCCCACGCCATAACAAAGACCCCAAAGCGATTTTGCGAACACGCCCCAGGTATGGCGCGAAATTCCGGCTGGAATGCCGTTTGATTTGGCCACGGCGAAGGCGGTCACCTCGAGCCATCCTCCGACAAAATAGCCGATCGAATTGAGCACGAAGAGGATCAGGATCACCCGCCACGCGACGCCGCGGGCTCCGAAGGCCGTCGCAAGAATCCATCCCATGGCGAGGGTGCCCGCAAACAGACCGGCAAAACTGCCGGCATGGCCATGCCACACTCCTTTCAAGGCAAACCAACCGGCAATCCAGAGGATCGAATAGGCCGCAAACGCCGGTGAGAAAATGAGGTAGACCCGCCGGATGGCCCTGGGTCCAACCACCAATCCGCTCAACAGTGGCCCACTGAGACCAAGGAACACCGCCGCGCAGGTCCCGTACAGGCCCACCTCACCGACGCGTGCATGGAGCCAGCTACCGAAGGCGGCCCAGGGGGCGAATCCTGCAAGACTCAGGACCGTGAAGCCGAGGACGCCACGAACCAGGAATGACACCCGGCTTGGAGCGATTCCTGCGGTGGACGGGGAGTCTGGTGTGGGAGTCATAGTGTCTCAGGGTATTCCAACGACTTTGCCGAGTTCCGACGACGCGGCAGCGGCACAAACGGGGCCGCCAAGCCGACTGCCAGAACCGCGGCCGCAGCTGCGTAAAGCATGGGGCCAAAGGCGTTCCAGTGAACTTGCGCGCGGGCAAACACCACGGGCCCGAGTGCGGAGGAAAGGACGGTTACCATTTGTGCGCTGCCTTGGATCCGTCCCAGGTGACGCTGGCCATAGAGCTCGCCCCAAACCGAGAAGAACAGAACCATCGTCATGCCGGCCGCGAGGCCAAGCGGGATTGATGCCGCGACAAGGTGCCAGACCTGGCTTGCCGCGGCGAGACCAACCAGTCCGAAGGCGTACAACCCCAGACTGACGGCGCTGACCAGTTGCAAGCGAATCCGTTGAATCATCCAACCGGTCAACGCTTGCCCCGCGAGCGACAACAAGGCAGTTCCCGCCAAAAACATCGGAAGCACCGAAGGCGCAAACCCCCGTTCCACCAAGATGGCCTCGTTGAACAACCCGAGTCCCGAGGCAACGAGATTGAAGGACGCCGCGGCACCCGCAAACAACCAGAATGCGCCGGTGCCCAACGCCTCAACCAGCGTGGCTCCATTGTCCTCGTTCCCGGCGATGGAGATCGTTGATGCCGGTTGGCGGTTCGTGCTTCCGGCGGAAGGGGAACGCACCGGTTCCCGCAGTGCCAACAGGACGAGCGGCAGGACGAGTGCAGCGAGAACCAAGGCGACGTTGCTCCAGGCCTCCCGCCAACCGGTTGCCTGGATCCGGGCGCCTACCACTCCAAAGCTCACCGCAAAGAGAAGGCTGAGGAGGAGGGAATAGATTGCCATGGCAGGTCCGGACCGGATCGGAAACCACCGTGATACCGTGCTGATGCTGAAGACCGAAAGGGCCGACTGTCCTAGCCCGCGCGTCGCCAGCAGAATCGCAAAGAAGGCGCCGCGATGTTGTCCGGCATGGGCGAATGCCACCACCGCGGCAATGAGTCCAGCAAGGCAGACGGACGTACTGAGTCGAAGTCCGATGCGGTCCATCGCCCAACCCGCCGGAAAACAGCACAGCGCACCTGCAAGGCTGGCCCACAGGTTAAGCTGCGCGTAGGTGATGCGGTCCAGATGAAGATCGCGCAGGAGGGGTTCGGTGATCAGCCCCAATGCCTGAGTTCTGCCGGGAAACGTCGCCACCATGAGCACCGCGGCAATGAACACCGGGGTCCACCGCCTGGCGGATTGTCGCGTTGCTGGCCCACGCACCAAGGATTCTCCGGTATCCGTCATCGGAAGACGTGTTGGTTTTGCCGTACTCGGCGTAGCGATCTTTCAGCCAGGCACCAAACTCTCGGTAATGGGCTTCTCGCCGATCTCCACCGTCGCTGTTTGAGTTATAGCTCAAATAGAGAAGTCGGCGCGGTTGAGTGGATTGATTCGGAGCGGATCGGTGTGGAGTCAAGCCGCTGAAGGCCACCACATCACCGGGCTCAAGCGTTAGCATGACTCCTCGCGACAGATCGATCTGATCCGCAGGGATTTCATGATACATCCCATCCTCGGCGGTCAGACAACCCTGGTTGTGATACCCTGGAAACACTTCTGTCGCTCCGTTGGTGGCCCCGGAAGGGTCGATGGCGACGATGACGGTCAGAAAGCTTCGGGGAAACGACGGCCAGGAGATGTAATCCTGATGCAACGCGTAACCCACGGCACCAGCAGGTTTGAAAATCAGCTTGTCCTTGAAGAGGTGGGCAGGCTCTCCGTAAAGGGCTTCCACCAATCCCGTG
>JANXMD010000109.1 GCA_025354845.1 Verrucomicrobiota bacterium
CGCGGCATCCGCAAGCTTAGAGCCGCCGGGGATGAACTTGGCGAGTTCGCGGGTCGCCTCGCGGTCATCGATGAACAGCGACGTCAGGTTCAATCGCGGCAGTTTGTTGAACTGCAGTCCGAAGCGGATTTCCGCGCCGGACGGGACAAGCTGCTGGATCGCGCGCTGCGACGACATCACCAGGAATTCCCGTTCCTCAGGGACCGTGGAAAGGAACCGGCGGCGCGAGGGATCCCATTTCACCGGCATCGCGAAATCAACCGCACCAAGCCAGCTCTGTCGCGCGATTGGATTGTTCGGATTCCGCCCACTGTGAGCTGGGTTGCCTTCTTCAAAAAAGGTGAACCCGGCGGGTTCATTCTCGTTTACATAGGTCTCATAGCCGATGGCAGCAGGGAACCCGAGGTTGCCGGAATCAAAATTGCGGTCGTTGAAGAAGTCGGTCTTGCCGGCGCTCCAACCGGCGCGGATTGCCGTGCGTCCCGTGTCCGCCCGGGCGAGGACGTGGACCTTGAGATCCTCGAAGAACGGTACGTCGATGGTGCCGGCGAAGGCCACGAAACCATCGTCCGGCGCGCCCGCCGCGTCCGGATCGTTGAAGTAAAGGTCAGCGACGGGGTTCACCGCGAAGGCCGGGATCGACGCGTTGCCCAGGGATCCGGGCCCGTGCAGCGAGATTTTGCGCGGCGGCTTCATCCGCGAATTCACGCCGGGAATACCGTCTTTGGCCGCCACGAGTTTTCCCGTCGGGAAGAAGCCCAGCCCGCCGCGCACTGGTTCTTTTACGACCCCGGGGAGCAACACCTCCGCGCCAAACACCAGCGCCGTGGTCTGCGGGCCGGTCGTCGCCGCAACGAATTCCGCGGAGAGTGGATGGAACCGAGCGTGCCAGTAGGCGAGCGGGTGTTCGAGCGCGCCGTTCTGCGGCAGCACCATCTCGCCGGGCTCGCCCTGAGGATCCACGAAGAGTTTTTCAAACGGTTGCGAGAACCCTTGCTTCCCGTGGGCACCCGGCACGTCGACCGTCCCGGCCACCAGCGAATCCATCACCCGGTTGTCCCGGTATGCGAGCTGGTAGTCGATCAGAGCCACGTGAAACCCATGGACGAGCAACGATGCGGTTGCGCCGGAAACAGCCGCACGGTCGGCAGCCTGGATGCCGCTCACACCGGCTTTGCGGAGATAATATTTGGCGAAGTCCGCCAACGGATAGGGCCCGAAGACCGCGTCCCCGAGACGGCTGGTGCCCTTCGCGCCGGTGCCGGCGGCGCGCACGTTCAATCCTGCGTAGTCCGCGGCGCCTAGGGCATAGCCCGGGGTTCCTGGGCGCTCGATATAGGTCTCGTCGCCCGGCTTGCCGTGGCCGCTGAGGAGGAGTTCGCCTGGACGCAAATCACCGGAGGTCGCTGCCAACGCGCCGCGCAGGGCATTCCCCGGGACGTGGGCTGCGCCGGACGGGAACGCGCCGCCCGATTGCGAGAATTCTGTCGCGTTGCGCGCGCCCCAGTGGACGGATCCAGGAGCCAGCGTGCCCTCCGCGTGGAGTCCGCCGTCCGCCGTGAATTTCCAGACGCTGTTCGTAGGCGAGAACGCGATGCTCTCCAGGCCGCCCAAGGCCACCAAGCCTGGCGCGCCCGGAAGCGTCCCGAACGTCGCGTCCACGGCGGCCGGTAACGCGCTTTGCCCGATGTCCACAGTCCCGGACTTGATCACCAGTTGGCCGGGCTGTTGCCACGCCACCACCACGTCCGCCGGGAAATGGGCGGTGAAGGTGGACGCCGGAAGGTCGATTTGAGCGTCATCCAGCACCGCTCTGCCGCGGGCGTCGGCGCGCACCACCACGTCCACTCCCGCGCTCGACCCAGGGTTGAGCAGGTAGCCGTCGTTCGAGGGACGGATCTTGGCGATCAGCGTCTCCGCGGTCAGGTCCAGCGCCGCGAGCGCCGCGGTCTCGGCTGCGCGCACGTGCCGTGTGTCCGTGCGATGGATCGCGAAGGTTCCCGCCGCGACGTTCCAGGAAAGCGATGGTGCCTTGAACCACTCCGGCAGGTCTTCGTGCGCGACCCAGAACACCGTCGAATCGAGCTTGGAGGGTGACAGCGCGACGACCCCGACCGGATTCATTGTCCCATCAAGATCCACCGCGTCGAAGGGGTACTCCGCCAGCAAGCGTCGGGTCCCGGAGTCGGAGGAAACCCCAAATCCCGCGGGGAACCGCACGGTCCCGCCGCTGGCGTGTGGGCCGGTCGGGCTCAGCGTCAACCCGGAGAGTGAGAAGGAAACGCCGCCGACCGTCGACCAGATGCCGCCCGGCGCAGCGAACTGCGCCGGTTCCGCGGCCGTCGCCGTGCCGTCGATTCCCAGCAGCGCGTGGACGTACTGGTCCGACGCGCTCCGGTACGACGGAGTCGCGTTCAGAAACGTCCCGCCGCCCGCGAGCGCCAGCAAAGTGTTCTCGCCGACCCCTTCCATGGTCCCTTCCAGATCGGGATCATTGAAAATTGCCGTGACCGTTGCCGACACCGCGCCGAATTTTATTGTACCGTTGAAATGCAGGAAACGCTGTCCCGTCATTTCCACCCGGCGGTCGACCGCCTCGACGCCGTCCGGCCCGGCGTGGGACATCGTCACGGTGATGGTGTAGGAATCCGTCGAATCCATCTGCACGGCGGGCCGCACCTCCAAGGTGGGGGCGAGCGAGACGAAGGCGGCACCACCGCCAGGGGCATGGTTGCCCAGGATGACCGGCAGGGTCGTGCGGGGATTGGCGAGCGCAACCGGCCCGGTCCGGTTCCCGGCAAGCGTTACGTCGAAATGGATGCGGTCGTTCTCGGCGATTACCGGCTGGGTGACGCCATCGCGGCGGGCGACGATTCCCTGCGCCGCGAGCTGAAACGAATCGCTTCCAGGGACCGTGTTCAGGGCATAATTGCGGGTCACCGCCAGCCCGTTGAATTGTCCCACCAATCCGCTATCCGCTCCGTCGGCGACCAGGGCGAAACGATACTCGTCGCTGGTACTGGAAAATCCCGCAGGAGACCACGTCCCGGCCACCGCTCCAGCGAGATAGAGCTGGGAGAAAACCCGGAAAGGCGCACCGGCCGTCAGCACCGAGAGGGGCAAGAGGACGCTTCGAGTCCCTTGTGTTGAACTGTGTGGAAGCAACGCGACCGAGAACGCGGGCGTGAAGACCTCGGCCGTTACGGCAACATCGGCGGCGTTGACCAATTTGAACCCCATCCGGTAGGTGCCGCTGAGGGGTTTGGCGGATGAGGGGTTGTTGACCGTGAAGTCGCCCTGCACCCCGAGGCCCGGGAGCGACCCGCCGACGCGGACGAGGATCCCGGAATAATTCGGGATCAGGTCGTTGCCGGTGCCGGTAGCCCGTGCGGTGACCGCGAGGACCAAGGCGAGCCAGACCAGACAAATTGGAGGGATTCGGACCAACTGAACGAAGAGGAATCGGGTTGTGGACGCTCAGCAGCAATGAAGAGCACACAAACTGCGGGGAAACGGCAGTTGTGAGCGGCTGTGGGAAAGTGCGGTGTTTGGAGATCTGGAGATTCTGCGCCCCTGAGAGAGATGAAGGCTTGGAAGGTTGGGTTGGTCAAGATCCGGAGTGGGCGGCGGCCCGTGCCCGTGTTTCACCAACGTCGGTGCCCCGGGGTTCCTTTTGACATTGTTTCTTGCCTCGGAATACACAGGAGGGATGAATTCCCGACC
>JANXMD010000118.1 GCA_025354845.1 Verrucomicrobiota bacterium
CGGACCAGGAAGCGGGCTCCAAGTTCGGGACGTCGACATCCGCCAGCTTTATCCCAAGAAAGTCATGATAGTATATCGAAACGGCACATTGTAACCATTGCATCAGCCAGCCAAAATAGAGGATTGGAGGATGTCTCGGATCCCAGAGCAGGGCGGTGAATGAAAAAAGGATGAGGTGGGAGGCGATCGATATTGCGGGGTTTTCCGTAAAGAAGAGGACGGGCAGGATGAGAAGCAGAGAGACGAGGGTGTTTCGCTTGAGGATTCGCGTCGAGGCGAATGCCGATGGCCCCGAGGGATCGGTTTCGTCCGGCGCCGGCTCGAACCCTGCTGGATCGTCGCCTTGGCCCGCTGTCGGGTAGTGGTTGGGGTGACTGAAATTCATAGAAAAATTGAGGATCCGATGTGTCAGGAGGGCACGGCGTCGTTGACCCTGTTGAGGACAGCATTCTGTGGAAGGGAGAGAAGACGGCAGAAGTCCTCTACCAAGCGACCATGGCCGAAGTGTCTTTCGACATGAAGTCGCGCGTTTCGGCCCAATCGTCGGGCTTCTTGTGGTTGTGTGGCCAGGCTGACGATTGCGGATGCTAGGGCGGTCGGATTCTGTGCTTCCACGATCAACCCGGTGGTGTGGTGTTGCACCAGCTCAGGAAGGGCACCGCTCCGGGACACGATGACCGGAAGTGAAAAATATCCTGCCTCGACAGCGGTGAGTCCGAAAGGTTCCGCAAACCGGCTTGGGGCGATCACCGCATCCAGTTGGGTAAAGATGGTACTGCGGTCGGTCACGTAGCCATGCCAGACAATCAGGTGTTCGAGATGGAGGGTGCTTATGGAGCGTCGAAGTTCCTCGGCAAACGCTTCGGAGCCGACGCCGAAGAGATGCAGCACGATCTGGATTCCGCGATCCCGACATTGCCCAACTGCCTCCACCAAATCCTGGTGGCCTTTCCAGGGTGCGATTTGCCCGACAATTCCGATATGAAACAGATCGGTGTCGGGCTTCGAAAGCCGGGGGGTCGGGACCGGGTCTCGAACGGCATTGTGAATGACGCGAATCTTGGAGTCGGCGACACCAAGCGAGCGGATCGATTCAGCGACACACGCAGAGACACAGACAAAGTGACCGATCCGTGGTTCCAGCATTCGAAAC
Source organism: Verrucomicrobiota bacterium (assembly GCA_025354845.1). Classification (GTDB taxonomy): domain Bacteria; phylum Verrucomicrobiota; class Verrucomicrobiia; order Limisphaerales; family UBA9464; genus CAIVQB01. Next base: position 1,154 of record JANXMD010000118.1, read on the forward strand.
AGCCATCGGTATTGTCGGGAACTAGGCATGCACTCATGAATCCAAAAGTCATCCCGTTTTGAACGCAGGAAAGGATATAGGAGGAGGAGGTGATGCCAGTTGGTGTGGAGGCATTTTCTGGGCTGCCATTGGCGAATCATCCGGACGTAATCCCAATACAAGCTGGGAAGGAACAACAGCTGGTGAAGCGTCATGCGGATTTCATTCCACCGAAGCGTCGCCGAAATAAAACCCAATCGGAGTCGGCGGAATGGGAGCCCCAGAGCCGTTAGCCGGCGGGCCAGCTCTCCGTTGCCCCAAATGCTGGTGAGGATCCCCAGCCGGATGCCCGCTTCGCTCAGCGAGACGGCAAGATCCAGGGCCATCACCTCCTTGCCGGAGGTAATGCCACCGGCGCATAGGAGGACAACCTCGTAGGGAGGAGGCGGGACGTTCACGAGGCGTGGGCCGATTGGTAGAGTCGCATCACCGAATCGACTGTTGCGGAAAACCCGGGTGGCAGCGGAGGGGGAACCCGATCGACTGTCAGGGAGAGGACCGCATTTCCCAATTCGTGAGGATTGTTGAAAGAAACCACCCGATTTCCACGGAGGGTTCCCAGGTCGCCGGCGGAACCGCACCGGTCGCTAACAATGCACGGAAGCCCGCTCGCCAAGGCTTCGTTCACGACCAATCCCCACGTTTCGCCGTAGTCGCTGGGAAGCACCAGACAATCGGCGGCGAGATAGGCGTTCGAAATCTCCGTCTGATTGAGGAATCCGGCAAACGAGGCGGGGGGACCACCGATCCGTTCGACGTTGTTGGCGACGGCAACGAGATTTGCGTTGGTGTCGGCGTCGAAGGCGACGGCACACGCGGTCCTCAACGAATCACCCAGCTCTCCGCTCCCGACAAAGAGAAGGTGGATCTTTACGTGCGGGTGGGAGACCCGAAGGAGCTGGGCGGCTCGAACGAGTTCCATGGGGTGCTTTTTTGGAATGAACTTTCCGCAGAAGAGAATGCAGAACGCGTCGTCGGGAATTCCGAGATCGCGACGCAGGCGGGGTCGTTGCGGCCTGAGGGCAGCGGCCTGGGCCACGAATCGCTCATTGTCCACGGCGTACGGAGCGGAGTAGAGCCGGGATTCGGGAACGCCGTACCGTCGATAGAAACGCCGATTTGCTGTGCCGATGCAGAGGAAGGCATCGACGCGAGAGAATAGGCGTCCCAGTAGCAGCCGTTTGATCGGCTCCTTCCATCGAATGGTGGGCGCGAGGTCGTTGCTTTCTCCGCGCAGCCAAAGCTGGCAACTCGCCCGCCGCGCGGCCCACGCCATCTGCCAGTAGGCGGCCACCTGCCAGCCCTGGATCCACACCGCGCGAACGCCCCGATCCCGAAGCAACGGGACAAGGGGTTCCGTAATTCGACATCGGGCAAAGGTGGTGGGCGTTGCCCCATCAGGAACCCGCAGCGATCGGTGTGGGTAGCCGTGGAGGAGATCCAGATCCCAGGCGAAGGATTTCTTGAACTCGGAGTCGTGGCTTTGGCGGACGGCGTGATGCGTGAGATACCACACTTCAAACGGCACGCGTCCGTCCCGAGCCAGGGCCTGCCAAAGCGGGACCTGATATTGGATGGGGTGGGTGGTTAGAATGGCGAGCACTGGGAGGAAGTGGAGGCAGACGCGCGCTTACGCGTCCACAGGACTGGTCACCAGTTCAGCAATGATCTCCGCCCAGCGTTCGCCGTAGCGCTCCCAGGACCAAAGATGGCGTTGTTCTAGCAACCGGACCCGCATCTGCTGGATCCGCTCGGGGCGGGCCGCGAGGCTCGACAGTGTCTCAACCAAGTCATCGAGATTCCCGGCCGGGAGCGTGAATCCGGTTTCTCCGTTCTCGATGAAGGACTCGGAGCCGGACTGGGTGGTGCCGATGACGGGTAATCCGCAGGACGCCGCCTCGATTTGTACCTGGGCCAACCCCTCGAACAGGCTCGGAAAAACGAAGACATGACATTGCTGGAAAGCGCGGACGAGTTCGGACTGCGGCAATCGTCCCAGCCATCGCACGTTGTGAGGCAAGGTGGCGCGCTCCTCCTGCGGGATGGGGCCGCCGCCTGCAATCCAGAGTTCCAGATTGCCTTGACCTCCCATGCGACGCCACGCCTCCAAAAGCAAAGGCAGACCTTTGCGGGCTTGGAGGGATCCGGCAAAAATGAATCGAACCGGGGCGCTGGGGAGGACGGGCCCGGGATAAAACAGATCCAAATCGCAGCCGAATGGATTGGTTCGAATCTTCTTCGGATCCACACCGCTGTCGACGAGCGTGCGCGCCACGTAGGCGCTCGGTACGACAATTCGGTCGGCGCCCTCGTGCTCCAGGCGCTCGTGGTCGAGTTCCTCGGCGCTTTTTCCCAGCTCCAGATCCTTCCAATGAGGGAACCGGTGATGGAGTCCTGCGATGACCTGACGGAAGGCGTCCGGGTGGGCGATGCTCTGATCGAGAATGAAACGCCGACCCAGGTTGTGGGCTCGTCCACAGAGGATCCAGGAGGAGGTGTCGAAGCCCACCACGACACCGGAGTCGCGAATCGGTTGGTCGGAGATCGCGCGCTGAAACGTGGTATTGCGTTGGAGGATGATGGGGCCTTCCGCGGCGCCAAACCTCAGCGCCAGGAGTGCACGCACCTCCGGAAAGAGATTGGTCGTCAACTGGCCGCGTTTCAACCCCATCACCTCGCGGTTGGCGAGACGGCGCTCCCATCTCGCAGGAAGGATCGAGAGCGCTTTTGCCACCGGGCCATCGGGCAGATAAGCGAGCGACGTGTGGAATTCGCCGAGTAATCCCTTTCGGCTCAGCTGACGGGCCAGGTGACGCGAGTATTGGGTGCCCGGATGGGCGACCAGGACGCGAGGCGGAGCGTTCCGCGCAACCGGATTCCGACGACGACCGGCTGCGATGTCGGGAAGAATGCGCGCCCAGTGATTTCCGTAGGTGGTCCAACTCAGCTCCTCCGCCCGGACCCGCGCGCGCAACCCCATTTCAAGACAGTCGCTTGAGTTTTGGTAGGCCGTCTCCATGTCCCGGCAGAGCGCATCCAGGTCCCCCGGCGGATGGACCCATCCAGTTACCCCTTGTGTTAGAACATCGAGTCCCGCCGTAGCCGTGGTGGTGATCACCGGAAGCCCGCAAGCCATGGCCTGAAGGATCACCAAGCCGAATCCCTCGAAGTAACTCGGGAAGACAAAGACATCCGACTGATTGAAAAGCGTCGGAAGCTCCACCTGGGGCACGGCCGCCAGGAGTCGGAGCCCGGGCAGATCGGGTACCAGCGACTGCGCGGCCCGGGATGCCGGCCCCACCAACCAAAGTTCTGCATTGGGCAGGTTGACTCGCTTCCAAGCCTCCAGGAGGAGAGGGATCCCCTTTCGGGCGTCGATGAGCCCCGCGTAGATGAACCGGAATGGCCGGCTTCCTGGCGCCCGAGTCACGTGGAAGCGCCGACAGTCCACACCGTGAGGCACCACGGTGATCCGCCCGCCGTCCACGCCGTGTTCCATCAGAGTGGAGCGGGTGAAGGAGCTGGAGACGACGATGCGCGAGGCGGTTTCGTGCTCGATCTGTTCGATGGCTCGGATCTCCGACAGCCGCGGTGCTTCGGCGTCGGCCCATTCCGGGAACCGGTCCAACAGCTCATGGTGGACCCGATGCTTAGAGTCAGGATGACCG
>JANXMD010000264.1 GCA_025354845.1 Verrucomicrobiota bacterium
CCCTCCCGGAAGGAGGGCTACACCCTCGATCTGGACTCTTGGTCACTCCTGCACGAAGACGGTCACCAGGAAGGCGTGGCGGTGGGCTATACCCGCATCGGTCTCAAGCCCTGTCACCGCCCCCTGATCGCGGCCCTGGCCGAGGCCCAGATGATTGCCGGCTACTGGTTGCGCTCCGGCAATGCGGTTTGCGTCAACGGTGCAGCGGAGTTCCTGCGCCAATTGCTGGCCTCCCTGCCTTCGCATCTCCGCGTGGGTCTGGTGCGGGCGGACTCCGGGTTCTCCCAACCCAGCGTCCTTGCGGTGCTGGAGGAGCATTCCTTGGAGTACGTCCTGTCCGCACGTCTGACCCAGCCCGTCCAGTCCCTCTGTCGCCACGGCGACGCATTCTGGGAGGACACCGAGATGGATGGCCTGCAAGTCCAGGAGGTCGAACTCGATCCACCGGGCCGGCGAATGATTGTCCTGCGTCAACGCATTCAGCGCCGCCCCCAGGCCGGGGGAAAGATGCTGCTGGATGTGCCCGGTTACCGCTTCCAGGCCTTGGTGACCAACCTTCCGCGCCACCTCGGAGCCCTGCAGGTGTGGCGGCGCTACAATGGGAGGGCGGACATCGAAAATCGGATCAAGGAACTGGGGGATCAATTCGGAGTGAAGCGTCTGGCTTGCGCCGGCTTTTGGGCGACCGAAGCGGTACACCATCTGGCAATCGCGGCCTACAACCTGTGTGTCCTGCTGCAGAGACGTCTGGGGCAGCGGGAACATTGCCAGCTGCAGACCCTGCGCTGGCGTCTGTTTACCAAGGCCGCCGTATGGAGTCGGGCCAGGGGCAAACCCACCTTGAAACTGGCCATCCGAGGCGAAGACCAACGCTCCTGGTGGCGGGATATACTGGCCAAATTGACCGGACCACCCAACGGCAATGCAGTTGCATCCCTCGCCGCCTAACCCGCCCTCCTCACCCCATTTCAACGCCTCATTCCATCTTCCTTCTGAATCGTTCCGGCTAAGCCGAAGACCCGATAGCCCGCTTCGGGCTCGAGTGAATGTCGCCGATCGGTTGGACGGGATCCACAATGAGAGGGGTCGGAACTGCCTCCACCGGGCGCACCGCTGAGGCCGAGGCTTTGCGGGAGCGAAGTCGGGGTAGCGGGAGGAACACGATGGTCGCCCCGAGACCCATCAACGCAATGGCAGCGAAATCGGAAGCAATCCAGACCGGAGACGAGTCCCCCGCGGTGGAACTCGCCAACTGGGTCGACGGCTGAACGGAAGCCGGTTCTGGTTTTCGGGGCGTTTCCACCGCCGATGCCGGTATGCCACGCAATCCCGCACCGGCCGCCAGCAGCGCGACAACCGCGCCGCAATACCAACTCCGCAGTTGAATCCTCGTGGCCACCATGTGGTTTCGCTTTATCCCGCGTTTATCCAACGGTTTGCAATCGATTGACACCCTCAGTTTGGGTCCGGGTTCGTACCACGGCGTAGTTCCAGTCATCGGTATTCCAAGGCCAAACCCTTACCCCCAATTCGACCCGTGACTTGAGGGAAGCAGGAGGAAAGCCAAGCGCAACATTACGAGAGTCCGGTAGCTCGATGAGGGCGCTCCTGCAACAATTTGCGAACCTTTTCCCGTGGGCGTACGTACTACCTCCGTTGATGACCGGCGCTTTGACACCAAACGACGAACAGGACATGTGGCGCGTGAAGCACGAGGGGGATCCCGACGCGTTCGCGTGCCTGGTCCGGCGCTGGGAGCAGCCCATCCAGCGTTTGTGTGCACGGATGACCGGAGACGTGCACCGGGGGCAGGATCTGGCACAGGAAGCCTTTTCCCGGGTGTTCCTGCGGCGGCTCGATTATCAACCAGGTGGCAAATTCTCGACTTGGCTTTGGCGTATCGCGATCAACCTGTGCCTCGATGAACTCCGCCGGCGCCGGCGGCAACCCGAAGTCGGTCTGACTCCAGATTCCGACCCGGAGGGAGCGCCGTTCGCCGAAACCCTGACCGCTTCCGATCTCCGGCCCGACGAATCGCTGGCGGCCCTCGAACAAGCGGAACGGGTTCGGCTCGCCCTCCAACGCCTCCCCGAGCACTACCGCTCGGTGGTGATCTTCCGCCACTACGAGGGACTGCGCTTTGCCGAGATTGCCGAGGTTCTCGGGATTCCCGTAGGCACAGTAAAGTCCCGCATGAGCGAGGCCCTCACCCGTTTGTCTACTCTCCTTCGGCCCGCCGAGTGACCGAACCTGAATCTATTTCCATGAACCACCCCACTCCAGAAACCTGGGTCGACTACCTCTACGGCG
>JANXMD010000141.1 GCA_025354845.1 Verrucomicrobiota bacterium
AAACGGCCCAGCGGCGATCCTTGCAACGCAAAGGCAGCGTGCTTGACGCCAACCTCGCAGAGGTGCGCCAGCTCGAGAAAAAGATGGGCGCGGCCGACAAGGGACGCATGGAGCAATACCTCACCTCCGTCCGTGAGGCGGAGATCCGCACGCGTCGGGCCGATGCCTGGATCGACACACCGCTGCCCGCCATCTCCGACGCCGATCGGAAACGCACCAACCGCGACATACCCGCTACTTTGGCGGGGGACTATTTCCGCACCGTCTACGACCTCATGGTTCTTGCCTTCCAGACGGATGTGACGCGCGTGGCCACCTTCAGCCTGGGGGGCGAAGGGGATGCCTTCGCCATTCCCGAGATCGGAATCACCGAGTCGCGCCATCAACTCAGCCACCACGGTGGCGATGCCGGCTACATCGAAAAGCTCACCAACTACGATACCTTCGCCATCGAGCAGTTCAGCTACTTCCTCACCCGGCTCGCAGAAACCAAGGACCTTGGCGGCAAGCCGCTCCTCGGCTCGACGATGGCACTATTCGGCAGTGGCATGTGCTACGGCCACAGCCATGGCAATGCGAACCTTCCGCTCGTGCTCGCCGGCGGTTCCGACCTTCGCCTGAAGCACGGCAGCCACGTCGACTTCAACAAAGAGGCCCCGGGCTTCCAAGGCTACGCCGTCGGCGCGGACGGAGGGCTCTCCACCGCGCATTACCAGTTGTGCAGCCGTCCCGCGAACTCGGATGCCCACATGAGCAATCTCCTTCTCCTCATGGCCCAGCGCATGGGTGTGGAGACCGACCAGTTTGGCGACAGCAACAAGGTTGTCTCACTATGAAGTTCTTGGTTCTTGGTTCCTCGTTCTTCGTGGTTCCGCGTTCTTGGTTGTTGGCGCTCGCTTGCGCGTTCCTCGGGCACGCGACCGCCCGTGGCGAGGAACTAGGAACCAAGAACCAGGAACAAGGATTTGAAGTGTTCCGACCCGAGGCGGGGAAGTTTCCCCCTTTGGAGAAAGCCTACTCCTATCGCGGTGAACTCGTCTTCGTGGACCATGCGAACCGCCGCGGCAGCATCCGGGTGCAGGGATCAGGCATGTTTTTCCGCAACGACCCTCACCCCTTCGCCATGCTGCCTTACGGCATCGTGCGCTATCACGGTGCACCGGCGGATTTGCGGGACATCCCGCTCGGTACCGTGCTGCACGTCCGCGCCTTTCTCCCACCCGATCCGAAGATTTCGGCCGTGCCGGTTTTGCCCGTCGACAACAAGAAGAGGGATGCGAACCACAATCGTGGCGCCGGCATTCTTCCTGCAGAGAACCACGTTCTCCTGCTCGAAGATGAACCCAGTCGCTGCCAGCGCGAGGGATGGGTCTGGAAGCTCAAGGAAGTCGACCTCAAGAACAACGAGGGGATGCTCGTCGCCACCCTCGCAGCGAAACAAGGGGGAGGGGGCAAGGCCGCCGAGGAAAGGATGACCTTCGATGCCGCCACTCGTGTCTGGCGTGGCCGCGAATGCCTCGCGATCAAGGAGCTGATTGCCGAGGGGGCATGGCCTGCCGATGGGAAGAAATCCCTCCCTGGCCAAGAGGTTCTGCTCGGTATCACCTGGAAACCCACCCCTGATGGCGTGTTCACGCGCTTTCACATTTCGGACCTCTGGCTGGACGACGCCGCGATGCAACGAGCCGCGTTGAATCAAACCGAAACCCACAAGGCCTTCATCCGTAGCCGCTGGATGCCCGCGTGGATCGACGCCGTCGAGTATGGCAAGTTTGGCCACGCCACCGTGACCGCGACCCTGTTTGGCGGCATGGACGATTCGCTTTACGCCGATTTCAAAAAAGGCGGCTCCGCCATGATGAATGCGGTCGAGAACACCCTGAAGCACACCCACGGCGCCTACGGACCCGCTCACATGGCCTCACGCGGAACCATTCTGGATGTCACAAACTCGCCCGGCCCGGCGCCTCTGGGCAGCAGCGGCACCCAAATCCGTTTTGAGACCGACCTCATCATCGAGGGCATCCGTCCCGGAAGGACGGTGCGGGTTCGTCCCGGCAGCTGGCCCGTGGTCGAGGTGCCCCGGGAAGAATACCTCAACGATGGGTCCGCCAGCACTGAGGAGCGCTTCCCGACCCCGGCCATCTTCCCCAAATACTAACGCTGCGGCCAAACAGATCACGGGCCGCGGGCGGCCCCTGTTGGTCGACGCCCCTGGACTGTTGCTTGGAGTCGGGATTGCTCCGTCGAGGATGCGGGGACCTTCATTTGCCTTGATCCCGCGCGCACCGAGGTCCCATTAACTGGTCCGCCCCCCGGTAGCGGTGATTTTTCCGATGCGCTCTTAGACAATGAACCTTTTACGCGGCCCCATGCGAATCTGTCTGGCACTGGCCTGCCTCCTAACCCTTGGCGTTCGCGTCCGATCTGCCGAACCGACGCCGGCCGCGCCGT
>JANXMD010000259.1 GCA_025354845.1 Verrucomicrobiota bacterium
AAGTGGTTCCATCCACGCCCAGATCAAGGAGCATCCATCCCGACGAATTCGATCCAAATCCCGTGAGTCGCTTCGGGCTCCAGGAGGATCGCCTCGCCAAACGGACCTCGGACGCGCCGGGGAGCGGCTCCGAGACTCAGCTGAAGAAACTCCCTGGTTGCCCGGAGGTCCCGCACTTCAATCGTTACCCCAACGATGCCGCCCTCGTGACGGGAGAGGAATGTGGCGACCGGCCCTCGATTATGAACGGAGGATAGCAGGACGAGGTCTCCCTTCCCTGCCCGCACGATGCATCCGCGGGCCTCAAGCGACGGCAGTAAGACCCGACCCCGAGTCGCGAATCCCATCCGTCGCATCGTGTCTGCCGCCATCTCCGCATTCGTTACGGCGAGCCAAGCCGAGCGGAGTTTCGTGGCGCCGTTGGAGTGCCGCGTGTCCGGTTTGAACTCGGGATGCCGCTCCTGGAATTCACGCCAAGGATCGTACTCGATGAAGAACAGGGGATCGCCAGCGAGCGGAGGACGCGCAAAAAACAGCGAAGTCCACCCTGGTGCCGATTCGGCAACCCCCGGGTACGACATCGTCACGTGATTCGGGGGATTGAGACGATGCCCCCGACGGGTCAACGCCTCAAACGATTGCTGGGCTGACGCGACTTCCATGACGGCGAACGGCGCCCCCTCACCGCGGTCGAGAAACCGCACGAGGCCTGGTTTCCGCTGCAACGCTGTCGCGCGATCCGAAATCGCAATCAACTCCAGGAACGTTTCGTCGGCGAAATCGATCGTGGCGTTCTCGGTGCCGAAGGGAAGTTTCCCACCGGCGTCGATCGTGAATCCGAGGCGCTTCGAAAACAGCGTCCCGGCCTCCGCCAGGTTGGCGACCAGAATTCCGACGTGATCCAATCCGCGTCCTGTTCCCAGGATGGAATGCGCCGAAACCCGACCTCCGTCCTTCGCGATCGCCGTCCCCGCGAGGAGCAAGGCCACCCACGCAACCAGCAGGCGGGGAATCCAGAACAACATCGACGGCCGATGAGATTACTTCGTTCCGGTACGCTTCAGCAGCCCGCGACGCTCGAGCCAGACCGAAGCGAGGTCAGGCCATCCGGTGATCGGCTCGGCGGTCTTGCGCAGGCCGTAGCCGTGGCCACCGGTCGGGAAGAGATGCAATTCCAGCGGAACCTTCGACCGCTGCAGGGCGCCAATGTATCCAAGGACATTTTCGACGCGTACCGGATCGTCCTGCGCGATGACTACAAAGGTGGGCGGCGTGGCCGCCGAGACGGGGAGCTCAGCGTTGACGACATCGCCGTTTTTGGGATCGGTAAGATAGGCGGGATAAATAAGCAGCGTGAAGTCAGGCCGACAGCTGAGGGCATCGGCCGCGTCAATCGGAGTGTAGGTGCGATTGGTGGATTGGTTGCTGAGCGTAGCGGCGAGGTGGCCGCCGGCGGAGAAACCCATGACGCCGATGCGCTGCGGATCGAGGCCCCACTCAATCGAGTGCGAACGCATCAAACCCAGCGCACGCTGCGCATCCTCAAGCGGAGCTGCGTGCGGCGGCCGGCCTTCACGACGAGGGACGCGATACTTCAACACCACGCCCGTCACGCCAATCGAGTTCAACCAGTCGCAGATCTCGGTTCCTTCCAGATCCATCGCCAGGATGTTATAACCTCCCCCGGGACAAACGAGGACCGACGCACCCGTGTCGCGATCCGCCGCGGGACGACGGACTTCGAGAGTGGGCTGGCCGACATTGGCGAGGCGAATGAGATCCTTCCCGCCGACCAATCCTTCGCCAGGTTTGCTCGTGTCCTGTTCCTCGCCAATGGGCTTGGTCTCGCCGGGAGGCGTGCCGGGCCACAGGGACAGGGTCACGGGTTTTAATCCAGCGGCGTGGATGGAAAGGGTAGCCGATAAGACGACCGACAGCACAAGCGCCGGAAGAAATGGCGCGACTCGGGAAGCAGACAGATTCATGAGGGAAGTGGAGATTTAGAGAGTTACTTCCGCTTGGCGGACCAGTTCGAGGTAACGTCGTTGCCGTCCATCTTCGCTTTGGCTTTTCCAGTGAGCGCACCGTTTTCCAGTGCACCGCTCATTTCATAAACCATCATCTCGCCGTTTTGGCGGTCCCGTCGAACCGTCCAGGAAAAGGAATTACCATCGACGCGGACGTTTTCCAGCGTGAGCCACTTGTCTTCACCGCGCTTGAACTTGCCGGTAAGGATGGGGCCGTTTTGCTCCAGGATCAGCGGGAAGCTCACCGGATTGCCGTCGGGTCCGGGAATGGAGAAGACCCACTCGCCGGCGAGCGGTGCGGATCCAGCCGGTGCCGCAGAGGCGCCATCGGGCTTTACACGGGCGTCGCCAAGGATCTGACTGAGCGTGTCTTCAATTGCCTCGGCCCAGATCGAGTAACCCTTCGGCGACAGGTGCAGGTAGTCGGGCATCAACTCGCGGGGAAGGGTTCCATCGTCGTTCAGGAACTGGTGTCCAAAATCAACCCAGAGCACATCACGCCCATCGGCGGCGCGACGCAGTGCGGCATTGATCTGCGCCAGCTTGCCGCGCTGAACGCTGAAGTTCTCGCTACGAGGGAAGATCGCCACGAGCAGGATCTTGGTGCCCGGGAGACGCGCCTTCAGCAAATCCACGATGGCGCGAACGCCCTCCACAATCTGTCCCGGAGTGTTGTCCTCTCCGTTGGAGTTGTTGGTTCCGATCATCACCACGGCCGCCTTGGGATGAACCCCATCGAGATTGCCATGGGTGAGGCGCCAGAGCACGTGTTGGGTCCGATCGCCCCCGATTCCAAGATTGAGCGCGTTGCGCGGAGTGTAGTAATGCGCCCACACTGCCTTGCCTTCACCTTCCCATCCTTGGGTGATCGAATCTCCGATGAACACCACCTGCGACTTCGCGGCATTGGCTGCCACCGTGGCATTGATCGATGCCTGACGCTTGACCCACCCGTCATCGGTACGGGGCGCCGGCTCCACAGCCGAATGTGCCAAGGTAGAGAGGACGAGGGAGAACGAGGCCAATCCGGCCACGAACGGACGAAGGCGAGGAGACATGCGCGTCAGCATGCCGCGCAGACCGCGAGTTGCAAGGGTTCGGAAACAGGCCGGGCTACTCCGGACGGGGCATCGGAAACCGGTCTCCAAGCCGGAAGTAATAGTCACCCCCGCCCCGCGAAATGAGATCGATACGCGATGGGTCGGGGCGGCCATCGGGCCCGAGAATCGCATCCTGCGCATGGATCTGGACGATCCGACCGAATACCGCGTTGCCGCCGATCGGTCCGTCGCTAATCCGCACAATGCGATCCAGCCGGCACTCGAATGCCACCGGCGCGGTCGGGATTCGCGGCGGACGCACCAGAGCCGAGGGCACCGACGGCACGTGGAAACGTTCGAACTCGCTCTCCCCACTAGGCAGCGACGCGGCGGTGGCATTCATTGCTTCCGCCAAGGGGAACGACACCAGGTGCAGCACGAACTCCCCGTTGGCCTCGATGTTCATTAGCGTGTCCTTCTTTCGGCCGAACCGGTCGTTGGCCGGGCAGAACATCAAGGTCGGGGGGCGCGCGCAGACGGCGTTGAAGAAACTAAATGGCGCAAGATTGCTGACCCCGGCGTTGTTGACCGTCGACACCCACGCGATGGGACGCGGCAGGACCGAGTGAGTCATCCATTGGTACATGTCGCGCGCGTTGAGCGAATCGGGATCCAACTGCATGGAGCAAGCAGGGACCATTCTGTCGCGGGCGACAAGGTGGGAACCCGGGCGAATGCGGGTGGACACGGATGGCACGGATTATCACGGAAGCGGTACCTTCGGCTTTCCTTTGCGCGGCAGCGTCGTGGCGTGCGGTGGCAGAGCGCAGCGATAACACCGCTATGGGCCCGAGCGGTGGCAAAAACCGCCAGTGAGTTCGCCGACTCCGTTGTAGAGTTGAGCCCGGTTTTGGTTTGGGATTCGGTTCGTGGTCGCGGTATCCAGAGCGGTGTCGCGCTCGTCC
>JANXMD010000287.1 GCA_025354845.1 Verrucomicrobiota bacterium
GTGTGAACGCGCTGGTGGCGGCCCGCCGCCAGATCCGCGGACACGATGTCGCGGATGAAATCGCTGGGTTCGCTTGGGCTGGACTCGGAGGTGTGGTTGGGGGCTGCAGGTTCGGACATACGAGGCACTGGACCTAAACTCGGCGGCGATTGATAGGGTGGGACGGGTGCGAAGTCGAGGGGAGGATGAGGGGAAGCGGCCTACAGGCGGGTCAACCGGCCATCCCGGCCGACGCGATAATGCACCCCGCGCCAGACCACCTGGTTTCCAAACAGCGCGGCCCCCCAGAGGACCACGCCCAGCACATCCTTGAGCACCGCGTAGGGTGCGGGCGAGGGAAGCGGCGCGGCGCCCGCGAGACGGCGGTTCAGAACCTGAACCTGAAACATCCGCCAGACGAACAACGCGACGAGGCCCGCTCGGATCGGTAGAACCCAGCGCGACGGCCCCAATCCGCTGACGGCTAACAGCAGCAGCCACCACAGGGATTGGTTGCTGAGCAGGCTGGCGAGGTAGGGGCCCGGCTGGCAGACGCGGATGGTGCGGTTCCAGCGTAGTTGGTGCGCCCAGACTTGTTTCCAGTTCATCGGAGGGTCCCAGCACTCCACCACCACCGGGCTGAGTACGATGCGGTGTCCCCGGGCCACGATTCGATGGCCCAGTTGATAGTCGTCGGCCAGATGGTCGGCCAGGGCGTGAAAGCCGCCGATCTCACGCAGGCGTGCCCGAGGCAGCGCCATGGTGGCTCCCAGCGCGAAGTCCTGCGGCTTGAGCGTGAGCGATTGCAGCACCTGGCTCCAGAAGTCGGCATTGATAGCCACCGCTTCCCACCGCATGGCCGCGGTTACGGGATTGGCGAGTCGGTAGAAGCAATTCACGAGCCCGACATCCCGCGCCTCCAACGGAGCGAGGACCTCGCGTAGGAAATCAGGCGGGACGCGAACGTCCGCATCGCTGATCACTAGGTAGTCCTGGCTCGCGAGCGACTCGAGATGCGCCAGCTTGGAGACCTTCGCGTTCGCCCCGACCAAGCGTTCGACCACTTCGAGTCGCACTTCGGCCGCGGGGAATTCCGACTGCAGGGAACGGATCAGGGCGCACACCGGGTCGCCGGCGTCCTGGACGGCGAACAGGATCTGAATCGTCCCGGGGTAGTCTTGGATGAACCAGCTGCGAAGGCACTCGCGGGTGGCTTCATCGCAGCCCTTGAGCGGTTTGAGCAGGGTGACCCCTGGAGTGAAGCCGTCCCCAGAACCGGAGCGGCGGGTTCGCTGATGCAGCGGGAATCGGCAGGCGGCGAGGAATTGCCAGAGGCCGATTCCCGTGCCGACGATTGCGAACCCGCAAAGAAGATAGAAAATGCCCAACCGCACCCGCCGAGGGTCGCCGGGGAGACCGGGACAGGGCAAGCCGCGCCGAGGGGAACCGAGGATCTCTCATCATAACCTGGCTTCCCGCCAGCGGGGCGCCGTGGCTAGATTCCGGTATGTCGCACGCATCACCGCTTCGTCTTGGTGTCCTTGGCTCCGGCAAGGGCTCCAATTTTTGCGCCATTGCCGACGCCATTGCCGTTGGGTCGGTGAACGCCGAGGTGGCCCTCGTTTTGACCGATGTGGCGGGTGCAGGCATTCTCGGACACGCCGAATCGAGGCGAATCCCTTCGCGGTTCCTGGAACCCGGCAAGTTTCGCACCAAGCTCGACGAAGCCGCTGAAGCCGCCTACGTGGCTGCGCTGGTTGAGGCAAGGGTGGATCTCGTGGTGCTCGCGGGATTCATGCGGATCCTCAAGGGCGAGTTTCTTCGAGCCTTCGAGGGACGCGTCATCAACATCCATCCCTCGCTCTTGCCCTCGTTTCCCGGGTTGGAGGCGTGGAAGCAGGCCCTCGATTACGGCGTGAAGATCACCGGGTGCACCGTCCATTTTGTGGATCAAGGGATCGACACCGGCGCGATCATTGGACAGCGGGCCGTGCCCGTCTTGGACGCGGACACTGCGGCGTCCCTGCATGAACGGATTCAACTGGCCGAGCGGGTATTGTATCCGGAGGTGGTCGCGGCGCTCGCCCGCGGGGAGGTGCAGTCGCGGGGACGCCAGACGCGCGGATTCATGGCGGCACCGTGGTGATCGTACAATTCCCGGTTTGGAGAATCCCCATCCCTGAGTAAGGTTCGCCCATGTCGTCGCAGTCTCCGTCGTCCTCGCGTCTCACCCTCGGCTATTCGCCCGATCCAGATGATGCATTCATGTTTTACCCGTTGGTGACCGGGCGTCTCAACACCGGCGCGATCGCCTTTGATTCCGTTCAGCAGGACATCCAATCCCTCAACGAACGTGCCACCCGAGGCGAGCTCGACGTCTCGGCGATCAGCATCCATGCCTACGCGCACGTGAGCTCGCAGTACGCGCTCCTGCCGAGTGGCGCGAGCATGGGGGATGGTTACGGGCCCATGCTGGTG
>JANXMD010000365.1 GCA_025354845.1 Verrucomicrobiota bacterium
CGGGTTGGAGCGCGGGCGCGGGTTGTTTCTGTTTGCGGATGCCGAAGGTTTTTTGAATGCGCCGGATCCGTTGGAACACCCGTTCGAGACAGCGCACGCGGGCGGGTCCGAGTCGCTCTTGGAATCGTTATCCACAGGCCACTTCTTGCTGAAATGCTGAAAGTGTGAGAGGATGTATCCATGACCAAAGTAGTCAGCATCAACGAGCGTGGGACGCTCACCTTGCCCAAGGATTTGCGGCAGCGGCTGGGCATCACGGCCAGCGGCCAGGTGGTCGTCGAGGAAACCGACGGCGGCCTTTTGCTGCGGCCGGGGGTCACGGTTCCGGTCGAGATTTACTCAGCCAAGCGGCTTGCGGAGTTCGAGCGTAACAACGACTCGGCTCTCGCCGGCTTCAAGCTCAAGCGATGAGGGTCTTCCTGGACGCCAACGTCTTGTTCTCAGGCGCGCAGCCGCATTCCCGGATGCGCGCCCTTTTGCAGATCCTTTTCAAGAGGGCGGTTTGCCTGACCAACGGCTATGCCTTGGAGGAGGTTCGTCGAAACCTCACGCTGAAATACCCGGAGGCACTTCCCCACTTCGAGGCGCTGGCCAAGAAGTGCGAGCTGACCGCTTCCTCCCCGGCTGAATTGCCGGTTCCGTTGAAGGAAAAGGATCGGCCAATCCTTGCCGGCGCGATTGCGGGAAAGGCGACCCACCTGATGACGGGTGACCAGACGGACTTCGGGCACCTGTTCGGAAAGACCGTGGAGGGCGTGAAGGTGGTGTCGCCCAAGATGCTCGCGGAAGAACTGGTCGAACTCGGCTGGCTCTAGTCAAACCGCCGTTTTCGTGTTGTAGCCCCTCCCTCCCAGGCGGGGCGTTGTCGTTTCATGGTAGGATACTCAGTTGGAGGAATGAGCCCGTGCGTCCGCGCGGAATCATCTCATTTCCAGCACCTTGCAACCAAAGGAGTATCATGTCTCAGAAGAATCAGCTCATCGACTTCAGGGCCGTCCGAGCCGCGGTTTCGATGGAACAAGTCCTCGGCCGCTATGGACTGCTTGAGAAGTTCAAGCGCAGTGGAGACAGCCTGACCGGCTGCTGCCCGCTTCACCAAGGATCCAACCCAACCCAATTCCGGGTCAGTGCTTCCAAAAGCCTCTGGAATTGCTTCGGCCAATGCAAAGCCGGCGGGAACACCGTCGATTTCATTGCCAAGAAGGAGGGCGTGAGCGCCTACGCAGCCGCCCAATTGGCCATTGAATGGTTCAGTATTCCACCCGAACAGGCGTACACCGCCCTGGAAGGCATAGCCACCGCCTCCAACCGCTCGTCGCGACCGAGGACACCCAATCCGGAGCCGACGTCTCCAGTGTTCCCAGCCAAAGAGATTGCCCAGGCGGCATCCCCACCGGAGGTGAAACCGGAAGCCATTGCTCCGAATCCTCCGCTCCAGTTCCGACTGGATAAACTCCAGCGCG
Organism: Verrucomicrobiota bacterium; assembly: GCA_025354845.1. Classification (GTDB taxonomy): domain Bacteria; phylum Verrucomicrobiota; class Verrucomicrobiia; order Limisphaerales; family UBA9464; genus CAIVQB01. Next base: position 1,464 of record JANXMD010000365.1, read on the forward strand.
ACCATCCCTACCTCGCGGAACGCGGGCTGACGCTCGAAACCCTCGTGGATTTCGGGGTCGGGTACTGCGCCAAGGGGATGATGGCAGGTCGCATCGCAATCCCCATCCACAATCCCGAGGGTCAGGTGGTCGCCTACGCGGGTCGTCATGTCGGCGAACCGTCGGCGGGAACCCCCAAGTACAAGCTCCCACCCGGATTCCGGAAATCATTGGAGTTGTTCAACCTCGACCGTGCGAAGCTGGCGTCGCCGGACCTTCCGCTGGTCGTCGTCGAGGGATTCTTCGACGCGATGAAGCTCCACCAACTGGGTCACCGCAAGGTGGTCGCCCTGATGGGAAGCAGTTTGTCCCACGCCCAGGAAGAGTTGATCCGCCGGTATTCCAGCCAGCAAAGCCG
>JANXMD010000448.1 GCA_025354845.1 Verrucomicrobiota bacterium
GAGACGATCCGCACCGCCCTGGTCGGCCCGGGAGACCATGCGTTGCGATTGGAGGGTCAGCTCTCGGGCGAGTCCTTGAGCGTCCCGTTGTTGAGTCCGCAAGAGATCCACCAGGGTCGCCGCCCGATCCAGTTCCCCCAGGACCCGCGCCTGAATGGCGATGACCTGCGCGGCTGCCTCGGCACGATGAGCCATCGCCTCGGCAATGGGGCCCTGGTTTCGATTGAGCACCGGGAGTTCCAGGTTGATTCCGAAGGTCCACTTGTTGTCGCCCTGATCCCATTGGTAGCCGTTTCCGAGGTGCAGGTCGGGATACTGCTTGGCGATTTCCAATCGCAATTGACTCTCGCTCGCCTCGTAGGTGGCTAGAGCGGACTGAATGTCGGCGCGCTCCCGCAGGGCGGCGGCGCGGAGGGCGGGGCGGTCGGAAGAAGACAGGGAAGGCAGCGGTCGTGGTGGAACCAGGCGGATGCCGGCGAGCGTGGAAGCAGGAACGCCGATCCCCTGGGCGAGTCGATGGCGGGCTTCGATCGCGGCTCGACGGGCATCGGCCACCTCGGCACTGAGGCGCAGGTGGTTCACGCGGGCCGTGTTCACCTCAACCGTCGTGGCGGCGCCGGCTTGCAGTCGCTGTTCGAGGAGTCGACGGATGCGGTCCATGCAGTCCAGTTCGTCGGACAGCAGGGTCACCTTCCTTTCGGCCGCAGCTGTTTCGACCACGGCGGCGCGTACCACGCCCCGCAGCGTCCAGGCGGCTGCGGCGAGATTGAGTCGCGCCGCGCGGGCCTGATGTACGGCGCGCTCGATTCGGCGGGAGCGTTTTCCCGCGGTCTCAATCGGCAGGTCCAACGTCGTTCCAGGCATCCACGGCGTGATGCCGGTGTGGGCGGCGTCGAAGTTGTAGCCGCCCTGGAATCCGACGGTGGGATTGGGGCGGCCGGCGGCGGTTTGTCGACCTGCTTCCGCAAGATCCCGCTGGGCGCGGAGCGTGGCCAGGTCTGGATTCAAGAAGACCGCGGCCACGGAAAGTTCCTCGACCGACCACTCGCGTAGTGGCCACGCACCCAGCGGGCGTCCCCAGGAGGCTTCCAGAAACGTTCGAAGTGCCGGCGAATCCAGTGAACGGCTCTCCAGCGAGTGCGCCGTATGCTCCGGGTTCAATGGGCGGGCTTCGTAGTGAATGCATCCGGCCAGGAGCACGGCTATGCCCGCGCCCGCGCCGAATCGCAGCGCCGCCCGGCTGAAACGCAAGGCCTGACGTCGGTAGCGCATTCGGGGAGACGTGGACTGTACGGAATTTAGGGGCACCGGGGCGTCCATGGAGCGGAGACGCTGTGCAAATCCACAGGACTGGTCGATGGGAAAAAGGCCGTGGTTTACCTGGTTGGCGCAGGACGCCCAGGCGGGAAGGCTCCCAACGGTTTGGATCCTGTGCCCGGATCGAGGCCTGTTTTGGGGGTTGCGGCCGGTGTTTTCTCGGCTATTGATCCCTCCGTTCCATCGGCCCCAAAAATGGTTGATGGCTGGGATCTCCCAGAAGACTGCAACGAACGACCTCTCAACACGCATCCATGAAGAAAATTCTCACGCTCCTCGCCGCCGGACTCGTCACCGCGACCGCCCTGTTCGCCGGAGAGTTTCCTGACATCAGCATTTCCGAGGTCAAGGCCCTCGCGAAGTCCCATAAGGCCGTGATCCTCGACGTGAATGGCTCCGAGAGTTTCGCCAAGGGACACGTTCCGGGCGCTCTCGATTTTGCCAACGTTGAAGGCAAGCTCGCCGCGACCCTTCCGGCCGACAAGAACGCGCTGATCGTTGCCTACTGCGGCGGCCCGAAGTGCTCCGCCTACCAAGCCGCCGCCAAGGCCGCCCAGAAGCTCGGCTACAAGAACGTGAAGCACATGTCCGCCGGAATCTCCGGCTGGATGCAGGCCGGCGAGAAGACCGAAAAGGCTCACTGAGCCCACAAGACTCCGGTCATCGACTGATTTCAGGCGGCCCAATCCGGGCCGCCTTTTTGTTTCTGCCAACGCTGCGGAACTCCGGATCGAATCCCTTAAATCCAGCAGCTGAAGGAGAGTGAAACCACAGATTCACACAAAGGGACACAGATCCGAAAAGGTGTGAGACGACTTTGAGAGGCACTCTGCGGGGTAGGGGATTCGCCCGGGATTCATCCAGGCATCTTTCTCGGCATCTGCGTTCATCGGCGTCCATCAGCGGTTCGAACTCTCGCTTTCAGGTTCAAGGGTGAGGTTTCGCGCCCTCCGTTTTGAATCCGGGCACGGTGTTGGAAAGAAAGGTGCGCAGAAACCGACGTTCCCCTTCGTTGATTTGGGCGATTCTCGTGTCGGGATCCGCCTCCCGAAGGGCGCCGCGGATCCGCTCGAGCACAGCATCGCGTAGCAGTGCGGGAAGGGATTGGAACTGCGCCGAGTGGATGAGGTAGCTGCAGCGGTGACGGAAGAGGCGGGTGGCTAGCTCGAGTTCCTTCAGTGAGACACCGCCGGAGTCCACGCGATGCTGCTTTGGAAAATCGTGGCGAAACCCGGACGAGGTGTCGTTCCGGATTGCCGCGCTCGGGAAGGGCGCCTCGTCGGCGAAGAGCAGGTAGCGCGCGAGTTCCACCGCGTCGGCGTCCACCTCGCGTTGATGCTCTGGCTTCAGCGACGGACCGTCGGTGTGCAAATAGGTCCGAACCCGGTACCCGGCGGCGATGGCACGATTGAAGTAGCCGATCTGATGTTCATGCACGCAATGGGCCACGAAGTCGCTGGTCGGCACCGGATAGCGGTCGAGACGAAACCGTTCCCCGAGCGGATTGGGGATGCGGATCAAAGTGCCTTCCTGAAGTCGCCCGGTGAGATTACCCCAGTGGTTGGTGAAGCTGTCGGCGCCGGTGAGATGCCAGCCTCCGAAGCGCGTTTCAAACGGGACGGCATGTCCCGCGGGCATCTGACGGAAGGAATCGAGGCTGCCGCCGCCGGGGCCGGGGAGCACGGACTTGACCACCAACCCGGGGACGAATCCGGTATCCTCGCCGGCGTGGCAGTTCATGCAGCGACCGGATCGCTCGGCACGAATCGGGGCGGTGTCGCGCGGGATATCGAAGATGTAGAAGATGCCGCCCAGTTCAGGATCCAGGGAGACGATCTCGATGCGTCCTCCGGGGACCCAGCCGACGGAGGTGTCCTCGTTGAAGTACAGGGCGCGGGGATTCGAGGGTGAGATCAGTCCGAGCTGCAGGCTCGTGGTGGAGAAGACGAGCAACTGGGAGGATTCGGGAATCTCAAGGGTTCGGAGCAGGCTGCGTACGAACGCGAGTTCACTGGTGCGATTGAGCGGAGTTTCACCCGATTCCAAACGCCCTTTCAGTCGCGTGAACGGATCGCCTGGCGTGCGCTCGTGATACCGATGCGGTGCGGCCGCGAAGTCGAGGGGATCTGGCTCCGAAGCCGCCAAAGGCTGCAGGCAGGCCAGGATTCCAAGAAGGCTCAACCAAGGATGTCGCATCACGTGTCGGCGCACCATTCCCCAGGCTCGGATGGCTGAAAAGATCCGTCTTTCCGAGGGATGTTTCCGCGGCTCGCCAGTCGACGCTGGCGAACCAAGGGATTGGCGTCCCGGGATGCCTTGAGCTTGAAAAATCCACGCAGCGGTGTTCGCTGGGTTGGTGTTCCCGGGCCCCGATGAATCGGATCCGCACGCGTTTCGACGACGCGTGGTCTTAGTCGGCGCCGGGATCCTCGTTCTGGCGATCCTGGGCGTGTTGGTCCTCCTGCGCGCTGCGGAGCCGCGGTATCTCGGGCGGACCACCGACGAGTGGTTTCCGCGCTGGGTGCAGCGGGGTTCGGTCAGCAGCCGCATCTATCCTGCCGCCGCGCGCACCAACGAGACGTCCGAATTCCTGCCAATCTTGATCCGCGCCGGACAGGCGCGCACGGAGCTTTCGGAAGTCGTGTGGAAGATTGCAGCGGACACGGTCCCGGATGACTGGCTGCTGCGCGTGGGACGGCCGGTTCGCGCCGACGAGGTGCGTTCCCTCGCGGTTCAGTTGATGGCCCGCAATGCCCGGCAGGTCGAATTCGCCGAAGCGCTCGCCGCTGAATTTCCAAGGCTGGACGAGGCGGAGCAGATTGAACTGCTGCGAAACCTGGGACGATTTCGAATCGCGCCCGAAGCCATGATGCCGCTCTTCGACCGACTCCTCGACGGGCCGGGACTGCGGCTGCCGGTGTGGGTCGCGTCGATTGTCTCCACTTCGCCGGATCTCGCCCGCCCCCGTGCCGCGCGGCTTCTCGGCGCGGCGTCCGTCGCCGCCGGCGACGCCAATCTGCTCGCCGAACTCTTCGTTCCGATGAGTTCGGTGGTGTATCGGTCGGCAACCTGGGGTGGATTGTCTCGGGAAGGGGTGGTTCTCCTGGAGCAGCTCGCGACCCGGGAGAATCCGGGAATCCGCATGGCCAGCCGGCTGACGCTGGTTCGCGTGGATCCCCAAAACCACCCCGCTGAACGGTTGTTCCGCGATGAGCTGCCCGGAATGTCCTCTGCGGAACTGGACGAGGTGGCGCGTTTCTTCCGATTCGGCCTCGGCGGGTCTCGTCGCGGACCGTTCGCAACGGGGCCCGAGGTGCTGACCTGGATGTTGATGGCATTGCAGGGTGAGGAGGCGCCTCTTGCGACGCCCGCTAATGCTGCCGGTTCGGAAAGGAAGCGGATGCTCGCGTTCAAATCGGAATTGCTCCGCGCGATGTCCCAGTTTTCGAATCCGTCGCGCGCCTTGCATGACGCCGCATTGGGAATGGTGGGGCATGACGATGCCTCACTTCGTCGCACCGCTGCGGAAGCGCTGGAGCGCATGGGACCGCTGTTTCCCGACGCCGTGCCGAAGATCGGTGCGAATCTGGCGGTCGGGCACGCGCCGCTGCCGTTGCTCCGGTTGCTGGGCCGCTACCAGCGACTGCCTTCGGAGTTGGAGCCGCTGGTGACGGAACTCGCCGCGGGCCGGGTCCCGACCGGTCGGAAGGGGGATTCACCCATTCCCGGCGATCGCACGCGGCGGTCGGCCCAGATGGAGACAAATGGCGTGTTGCAGGACGCTGCCCGGAAGCTGCTCGAGCAGTCCGGTCGCCAAGGGGCAACTCGGGTCCCGGGAAAGTGAACTCGCCTAGGGAAGTCGGCGTCGGGCGATGTTCTCCAGATGCTGCACCGCCAGTGCGGTCCAGCCCGTCTGGTGGCTCGCTCCCAACCCGCGTCCGGTGTCGGCGTGGAAGTACTCGTGGAAGAGTACGAGATGCTTCCAGGCATCATCATTGGCAAAGCGCCGTTCCATGCCGTGGCAGGGACGTTGTCCATCGAGACCGGGCTTGAACAGCGATACCAGGCGTTCCTCCAGATTCGCCGCAATTTCCCGCAAGGTGCAGCGTCGTCCGGAGCGGGCCGGGTATTCCACCGTGAACTCGGGCCCGTAGAAGTGGTGATAGCGTTCCAGAGCCTCGATCAGGAGGTAGTTCACCGGGAACCAGACCGGTCCACGCCAGTTGGAGTTGCCACCGAAAAGGCCGGAGGTGCTTTCGCCGGGCGAATAGTCCACGCGATGTTCCTGACCTTCCAGATCCAGCAGGAACGGATGTTGGGCGTGGTGTTTGGAGAGCGACCGAATGCCAAAGGGAGAAAGGAATTCCTCCTCGTCGGCGAGGTACTCCAGCACGCGGCGCAGGCGGTCGCGCGTGGGAATGGCCAGGAGCAGTCGTTGACGGCTGCCGCTGCGACCCAGCGCGACACCGCGAGACAGATCCCGGCGATGCCGCACGAACCAGTCGAGGCGCTTCTTGAATCCGGGAAGACGCGCCACCTCGGCCTCCTCAAGCACCTCGACCGCGATCAAGGGCAGGAGTCCGACCAGGCTGCGGGTCCGCAACGGGAGCCGGCCTTCGCCGAGGTCGATCTGGTCGTAGTAAAACCCGTCCGCCTCGTCCCACAGACCCGTCCCGCCGAGCAGGTTCATGGCGTCGGCGATCTGCACGAAATGCTCCAAGAACTTGCTCGCCATGTCTTCGTAGGCGGTGCGGACCTTCTCCCCATCGCTCGCGAGTTCGAGCGCCATCGCCAGCATGGTGGCGGCGTAAAAGGCCATCCAGGCGGTGCCGTCGGCCTGCTGCAGCGTGCCGCCGAGGGGCAGGGGCCGTGACCGGTCGAACACGCCGATGTTGTCGAGACCGAGGAAGCCGCCGGAGAAGATGTTCTTGCCGGTGGCGTCCTTGCGATTGACCCACCAGGTGAAGTTCAGCAGCAGCTTCTGGAAGACGCTTTCGAGGAAGTCGCGGTCACGCTCGCCGCGCGGGCCGGTCATCTTGTACACGCGCCAGGCAGCCCAGGCGTGCACCGGGGGGTTCACGTCACCGAAGGCAAATTCGTACGCCGGCAGCTGCCCGTTGGGATGCATGTACCATTCGCGCAGCAGCAGACCGAGCTGCTGCTTGGCGAACGTGGGATCGATGCGTGCGAAGGACACGGTGTGGAAGGCGAGGTCCCACGCTGCGAACCACGGGTACTCCCACTTGTCCGGCATCGAGATGACGTCGCGGGCATACACATGACGCCACTCCGTGTTGCGGCCGTTCTGCCGCGACGCCGGCGGTGCGCTGAATCCGGGATCGCCATTCAGCCAGTCCTCCACGACGTAATGGTAGAACTGCTTCGACCACAGCAAGCCGGCGTAGCCCTGGCGCGCGATGTTTCGTTCCTCCTCGGTTAGGGCCTCAGGCAGATGCGCCTGGAAGAAGTCGTCC
>JANXMD010000493.1 GCA_025354845.1 Verrucomicrobiota bacterium
CGATGGTGGCAACTTCGCCGCGCTCAACCGCCGGGCCGTCGAACTGGCCGAACGGATCGCTGCGCTCTCGCCCTGTGCCGAACGCATTCGCCTCGTGACCTCCGGATCCGAGGCCACCCTGCTCTGCCTCCGCATCGCCCACGCCGCCACCGGACGCCCCAAGGTGGTCAAGTTTGAGGGTGCCTACCACGGACAGCATCCCGTGGGCGTAGCCGGGATGATTCGCAGCCGACCAACCACGCTGCCGGAGTGCGACCCGGCCGGTGCCGGCGCGGCCTGGGTGGAGCGCGATCTCCTCGTCGCCCCGTACAACGACCTCGAGCGCACGCGCCAAATCCTCGAAGCCCACGCCTCGGAGGTCGCAGCCGTCATTGTGGAACCGTTCCACCGTTGCATCCGACCGCTCCCCGGGTTTCTCGAAGGCTTGCGCGAGGTCACCCGGCGGCTCGGCATCGCGTTGATCTTCGACGAAGTGGTCACCGGCTTCCGATTGGCACCCGGCGGCGCCCAGGAATACTACGGTGTCCAACCCGACTTGGTGGCCTACGGCAAGGCACTGGGCGGCGGATTTCCCATCGGCGTCTGTGCCGGTCGACGCGACCTAATGGAGGCGGTGAACGAACATCGTCTCCCAGGACCGAACTACGCGTGGTCCGCCTCCACTGCAGGTGGCAATCCCGTTTCTTGCGCCGCAGCCTTAGCGACCCTCGACGTACTCTGCCAACCCGGCGTCCATACTGCGCTGCACGCGTCCGGAAATCGATTTCGGGAGATTTTACGTTCCGCGCTTTCTGCGGCGGACGAAACCGGTCAGGTGCTCGGCGATGGCCCGATGGCCCAACTCGCGTTTTCACCGATGCCAATCGTCGATCAGTCAACCTGGCTGGCGAGCAACCGCGCCCGCGGACGCGCGCTGATGCTCGAACTCCTCCGGCAAGGGGTATTTCTCAATCCCATGGGCACCAAGCTCTACCTCTCCATCGCGCATGAGGATGCAGTGCTGGATGAACTCGGCGACCGCATCACGACGGCGCTTCGGGCCACGCAGCCGCGGTAACGACGGCGCGAATCACCAGCCGGGGTTCGACAACATCACCCGTCCGTCGCGAATCACCGCCAGTTCGTCGCACAGCAGGGCAAGTTCAGACGGATCGTGGCTGACATGGATCATGGGCACGCGGCACTCGTCGCGGATTCCGAGTAGCAGCGGAACGATGCGGTCACGCAGTGCGGGATCGAGCCCGGTCAACGGTTCGTCGAGCAGGAGGAGGCGAGGCCCCGATACCAACGCGCGACCCAGCGCCACCCGTTGACGTTCGCCTCCCGAAAGATGCCCAACACTCCGGGAAAGGAGCGGACGCAGCTCCAGGACGGACACCACTGTATCCCAGGACGGCTGCCCGGGACGGAGCGCCGTCGTTTCCCCAAAGCGCAAATTCGCCTCCACGTTCAAATGCGGGAAAAGCGCGAGATCCTGCGGCACGTAACCCACACCCCGCAGCCGAGGTGGCTGAAAAACACCGGTGCGGCAATCCACAAGCACCTCCTCGCCAAGTTGGATGCGTCCCGACGTCGGGCGACGCAACCCAGCGAGGGTCTCGAGCAGCGTGGTCTTGCCGGCGCCGGACGGGCCTGAAATGCCGGTCACGCGTCCGTGAAGAACGACATCCGCCTGCAGAGAAAACGAACCCAATTCGACTCGAAGTTGTTCCAACACCAGCCTCATCCGCGACCTCCCGGAGAACGCGCCGCGCGACCGGCAAGCGCCACGGCCACCCACGCAATCAGTGCCGAAACGCAGGCCAGCGTGAAGGCATGATCGTCCTGCCCGAGTTGAACCGATTGGTAGATCGACAGCGAAAGGGTCTGAGTGCGCCCGGGGATGTTGCCGGCGAGGAGGATCGTCGCTCCGAATTCCCCCAGCGCCCGCGCGAAGGCCAGCAACGCACCGGAGGCGATTCCGCGCGCGGCGAGCGGTAGCGTGATTCGCCAGAAAACCCGCCAGGGTCCGGCACCGAGTGTGGCGGCGACCCCTTCCAATCGCGGATCGACGGCTTCAAACGCCGTGCGTGCCGCACGCACCAGCAGCGGCAGCGACATCACTGCCAGCGCCAGCACCACTGCTTTCCAAGTGAACACGATTTCAATGCCGAGACGATTTTCGAGAAAACTGCCGATCCAACCCCGACGGCCAAACAAACGGAGTAGGATTAATCCGGTGGCCACCGGGGGCAGCACCAGCGGAAGCGTGATGAGCGTCTCAACCCAGGATTTCCCCGGCCACTGGCGTCGCGCGAGCACCCAGGCCAAAGCGGTGCCCACCGGCAGAAGGAACACCGTGCTCACGGTCGCCATCAGCAGGGTGAAT
>JANXMD010000514.1 GCA_025354845.1 Verrucomicrobiota bacterium
CGGACACGTCGTGCGGTGGCCGCGGCGACCGCACAGCTTGCCGGCGGCCTGTCCCGCCGTATCGAGCCGATACGCGAGGAGCTGATGCGCGTGCTCGCGCATGTGGAGGCCCACATCGATTTTCCCGACGAAGACATTCTCCCCGAGACCGGCAACGACCTCCTACGGCGTCTGGAGTCGGCGGACGCGGCCCTGGAGTCGCTGCTCCGTACGGCGGGCGAGGGACGGGTGCTGCGGCAGGGATTACGCACGGTGATCGTCGGCCGCCCCAATGCCGGAAAATCCTCCTTGTTGAACCGCCTGCTCGATCACGAGCGGGCCATCGTATCGGCGATTCCCGGCACCACCCGAGATACGCTCGAGGAAGGGGTCGAGATTCGCGGGATTCCAGTGGTGCTGGTGGATACGGCTGGATTGCGCGATGCGGGGGATGTCCTGGAAGCCGAGGGGATTCGCCGGAGCCGTGTGGCGATGGAGAGTGCCGACCTCTCGTTGCTGGTGTTGGATGGATCGGAACCGCTAACCGCGGGGGACCTCGCGCTGCTGTCGGAGACCGAAGGCCGACCGCGTGTGGTGGTGGCCAACAAGTCCGATCTTCCGCTCCGGGCGGCGTTTCCCGCGGGCGTGCAACCCATTCCACTGAGCTGCAGTGCCGGGGACGGTTTCGAGGCGTTGAGAGTCGCCATTGAGTCCGCGGCAGGGGTGCGGACGGGGGATGCCGAGCATGCGGGCGTGGCGGTGAACGCGCGTCATGCGGAAGCGCTGCGGCGCACTCTCACGGGACTGAGGATCGCCGCCTCGGCCCTGCGATCCGGACTTTCTTTGGACTTGGTTGGCGTCGATCTCAGGCTTGCAGTGACGGCTCTTGGGGAGATCTGCGGCAAGACCACGACCGAGGATCTGCTCGATCTGATCTTTTCTCAATTCTGTCTGGGAAAGTAAGGAGCCCTGGGTTGGAAGAGTGCGACGGCGGGCTCCAATCAAAAAAAGAGCCCGCCGAGGCGGGCTTGGAGCGGAAGACGGGAGGGCGGCAACATGCCCTGGCCACCTTCAATCGGTGCGGATGCCGGGGCTCGGTGTAGGACCACGGGGGGGACTCAGGTCCCGAAATCGCCGATGGCCTCCACAGGGCAGCCTTCCTTGGCTTCCTTGCAGGCGGCTTCCTCATCGGGAGTGGTGGGCTGTTTCTTGACGTAGCTGAAGCCACCGTCGTCCCAGCGGGCGAAATTCGTGGGGGCAGTCTCTCGGCAGAGGTCGCAGTCAATGCACTGATTGTCTACGAAGTATTTGCCGGTGACGTTCTGTTCGTAGCGGTTTGCCAGGTCGGCCATAGTCTAGTTCTGGTTGTCGTCGGTTAAAACGCGGGCGGATATATGGGTTCGCCAGCCTCGTGCCGCAAGTGGGTTTTTCCGCACCGGCGGAGATTCTTCGAAGCACGCCACGGTTTCGGAGCCGGGCGCGGGTCGGACGGATCAGTCGAGGCGCGGCTGAAGATCCACGATTTCCCCGGGCAGGATCTTAACGCCTGCAGGGATGCTCACGAGGATTGGAAGACCAAATTCGAGCGGACCGGTCGAGCCGGTTGGGCTTCGGGAAGGAACGAGTTCGCCGAGGATGGGCTCCAGTTGGGTGCCCACGGAAAGGATCTTACCGACGCCGATCTTGCGCCCGGCCGAGCGGGAACGCACTTCGATGGGTTGGTCCACCC
>JANXMD010000587.1 GCA_025354845.1 Verrucomicrobiota bacterium
GCCAAAGTTGTCGGTGCCGACTCCGGAGCCAAAGGCCGCGCCGGCCCAGCGGGCGCTCCCTTCGGCCAAAACAAGGCCGAAATCCGAGGCCGTCCAGCCGGCACCCGTGGTCCAGGCAGTGCCCGTGCCCAAGCCGGCGAAACCGGCTGAATCCAAGCCGAAGTCCCCGAATTCTTCCGGCACGCAGGCTCCGAAACCTCCACCGATTGCGGCATCGAAGCCGAAGCCCGCGGCCGAACCGGCTCAGCCCGCCAAGTCGGCTCCTGCGCCGCTCTCCAAGGCGGCCGCGCGGAAGCCGGCTGCAAGTCGTTCAGCCAAAAAAACGCCGCCGCGCCGCCGTGCCACCGTTTCCGCTTCCTCCACGAATCCACCGGTGGAACCGGCCCCGCTTTCCCCAATTCCCGCCCGATCCCTGGGGGGGGCTCCGCCGTCGGTTTCGGCGCGGCCAGCTGGCTCGCCTTTAGCGCTTCCGCCCCTGCCGTCGCTGTTGCTGACCGGTGATCCGGCCCCGGTGGTCGCCAGCCCACTGCTCCCCGCGGCGGGTCCCGTCGCGATACTTTCCCCGTCGACCCCGCCCGTTGCCCCGCCCTCGGTGGATCCGGTTCCTGAGACCCTCGATACGGAGCCGGCCCCTTCAGCCCCGGTGGCGCACGTGCCCGTGGTTTCCGCCGCGCCGCAATGGAGTGGCTCGGTCTGGATCTTGGCCCGCGATCCCTTCACCTTGGTGGTCCATTGGGATCTGCCGTCGGCGGTTCTGGATGCGGCTCGTGCACGGGATCCACGCGGCGACTGGCGTTTGCGCGTCTGGCAGGAGTTTGTTGGAGGACGCCGTGTGGCGGATCAATTGCTTCCGCTCGACACGACGCACCGTTTCGTACCGGTAATTATCCCAGGTGCCGGTTACGTTGCGGAGATCGGCTTCCTGGAGGTTTCCGGGCACTGGCGCGGCTGTGCCATCAGCCAGCCCGTCGTGGCGCCATGCGACACGGCGGCCCGTACCTCCACCTCCCAGCGCGAGGTATTCCCTGAGTTTCGGGGGCAGACCGGGCCGGTACATCCCGTAATGCTGTTGAGGAGCGCTCCGGATCGTCCTGAGAAGCCTACTGCGGCTGGGCAGCCTTCGGAATCGCGTCGCCAACCGACCGTTGCGACTTCACCCCGGGATCCGTGGGTGGTGCTCGAGGCGCTGCAACGGATCTTACATCGCGAAAGCCGAATCGCCGACTCCGGCAGCTCCGAACAGGCAGCGGAATGGGGTGTTCGCGAGGAACTGCGCCGCGATCGTCGGGTTACCCATGCGCCCGTGCCACAGCCGGCTTTATCTCCTTCCTCGGCGGCTTGGATAACTGAGGAAGGTGCGGGTGTGGATAGTCCTTCGTCTTCGGAGACGGTTTCGCCCAGCCGTCAGGCGCCTGCTCCCGGGTTCTGGTTCCGGATCAACGCCGAGGTCATCCTGTATGGGAGCACGGAACGCGATGCCCAATTGACGATCGCGGGCCGGCCAGTCGCGCTCCGGGAAGATGGATCGTTTTCCTTCCGCTTCCTGCTACCCGATGGCCGATTCGACTTGCCGGTCATCGCAGTCAACGCGACCGGTACCGATGGTCGATCTGCGGCCGTGACCTTCTCGCGCGCCACCTCCGTCCGCGGAGAGGTGGGTGTGCACCCTGCGTCGCCCGGATTGAAGCCCCCGGTGCCCGACGCGATTTAACCGCTGGGAGACCGGCTCTTAGGTTCGCGATTCCGAATCCACCACCACCGCACCATGGCGCATGCGGAGGGTGCGTCGGCAGCGGTGGGCGAGATCGGGATCGTGGGTGATCAGCACCAGTGCGGTCCCCGAGGTGGCGTTGAGGTCGAAGATGAGATTCGCCACCGACTCCGCCGTTTCCGAGTCGAGATTCCCCGTGGGTTCGTCGGCGAAGAGGAGCGGCGGCCGGTTGATGAACGCCCGTGCCACCGCGACGCGCTGTTGTTCACCGCCGCTGAGTTGCGAGGGATAGTGATGCATCCGGTCACCGAGTCCGACCCGGCGCAACCCTTCAGCGGCGGCTTCCAGATTGGGTCGGTCCCCGCGGAGTTCTTGGGGCAGGAGGACGTTTTCCAGCGCGGTCAGCGTGGTCATCAACTGGAAGTTCTGGAAAATGAACCCGACCGACTCGTTTCGGACCCGGGCGAGACCGTCCTCGTCGAGAGCGTTTAAATCGTTTCCGGCCAGTCGCACGCTACCGCTGGTGGGGCGGTCTAGGCCTGCGCAGAGGCCCAGGAGAGTGGTCTTACCGCTGCCGCTCGGGCCAACGATCGCGAGGGTGTCACCCGGATCGAGGCTGAAGCTGGCCTCACGCAAGACGGTGAGCGGCCCACCGGCCCCGGGATAAGTGCGGGTGAGACGATCGGCCACCAGGATCGGCTCACGTTCACGACCGGCGACGGTGGCGCGCGAAAGATCCTGAGAGCCGGCGGTCATGGAACTCGTTCTGAATCGGACAAGGGCCCGCTCAGCGCGGCGCCAAGGCGATGGCCGGTTCGCCGCCGATGGTGCCGCGCAGAGACTCGAGGTAGTCGCGGTGCTTTACCTGATCGAGCCTGACTCGCGCTTCACTGAGACGCTGACGCAGGCCGAGACGGTCGATCTCGTCGGAGTAGCTCTGCTTGGACACGAACTGCTCCAGGTAACGAACCCGGGCCTGCCATCGACGAACGTCCTGCGCCTGCTGCGTCTTGAGGCGCTCGTCGTACCAGTCGCTGGTGAGCAGGACTTCACGGGAGAACAGAGAACGAATCTCAGGATGATTCAGGCCCCTGCCTTCGAATTGACCATCGCGCATGACGTGCAGCAGCGCGTAAAGCGGGGGACAGGCCCATTCGATCGAGCCGTCGTTGAAGTAGTGTTGTGCGACGCGGGAGTGCGTGGCGACGATGTTGTCCACGGCGTCGGCGAATTCGGCCG
>JANXMD010000633.1 GCA_025354845.1 Verrucomicrobiota bacterium
TCCAAAGTCCAAAGTCCAAGGTCGATGTCCCGCAACAGCTCTAGCCTGGGGCGCGAGTCCCAGGAAACGTCCCCGATTGAGGATTGAGGGCTGAAGGCCCGCAATACTCCCGTCTCCGATCTCCGATCTTCGAACTCCCATCTTCGATCTCCGATCCTCAGTCCGCTTGTCGGATTGGGCGGGGTTTGTTTTCCTTGGCGAGTGCCGGAGCTGCCCCACAAAATCGCCACTCTGATCTACGGCTTCAACGAAGCCGATGACGTGCTCCTGCTTCATCGGTCCCAGGAACCCAACCGCGGTCTCTGGTCGCCTCCCGGCGGCAAGTTAAAGGAAGGACTCGGCGAATCGCCCTACGCGTGCGCCTGCCGCGAGGCTGCGGAAGAGACCGGATTCGCGCTGTCGTCTCGTGACCTCCACCTAACTGGCTTGGTCAGCGAATACGGCTATTTGGGCCAGACCCACTGGCTGATGTTCCTTTTCGAAATCCGCCCCCGCCTCACCCACCTACCCCCACCGCATCCCGAAGGCATTTTCGGATTCTTTTCCCGGACGGCGGTGCTGGATCTGCCCATCCCGCAGACGGATCGCGACCAGATCTGGCCGCTCTTCTGGTGCCATCGCGGCGGATTCTTTGCCGCCAATGCGCACTGTCACACCGACGGCACCAGCACCTGGACGCTCGAACAATCCACCCTTCCCGCCCCCCGCCCATGACCCCTCCGGAGATCGATCTCGAAGCCGACGCCCTGTTCATGGGCGAGGCCATGAAGCAAGCGCTGCGGGCGTATCAAGCTGGAGAAGTGCCGGTCGGCGCGGTCATCGTGCGGGGCGGCCGCATCCTCGCAAGAGCGTACAATCAGGTTGAACTCCTCAAAGACGCCACCGCCCACGCCGAGATGCTGGCGCTAACCATGGCGGAGGAAGCGATGGGAGATTGGCGCCTCAACGGCTGCACGCTGTACGTCACCAAAGAACCGTGTCCGATGTGCGCCGGGGCGATCGTCCACTGCCGTCTCGATCGAGTGGTGTTCGCTGCCGCGGATGCCAAGGGCGGGGCCGCGGGTTCCGCAATGAATCTCCTGCAGTTTCCCACCCTGAATCATCGCTGCGAAATCACCAGCGGAGTGCGTGGACCGGAATGCGCCGACATCCTCCGCGCGTTTTTCGCCGAACGACGGGCCGCCAAACACTCCGGAGCAAACGCCAGTGACCGCAACGAGTCGCCGGGGGATCCCGCCGTCAACTGACGAGGATCATCGACACCTTTTCCCCCTGGAGATTCCGCGCCAAGCCCTGGGCGCGCGGATCGTTGATCGCCTTGCCATCCACCAGGAACTGGTAGTGGTGGCCCCCATGACCCAGCGTCACCGAAATCTGCCAGGTGCCATCGAAGCCCTTCTTCATAGGATGGCTGGTGGGATTCCAGTCATTGAAATCGCCGATGATGAAGACCTCCAGGGCGGCCGGCGCCGCGCAGTAAAACTGGATGGGCTTGACGGTGGTCTTTGCCTGAAGGCGTTGATGCGGTCGAA
>JANXMD010000638.1 GCA_025354845.1 Verrucomicrobiota bacterium
GGACCTCGCGTCGTGGAAGCTTCAGCTCGTCAGGAAGGGCTTCGGTTCCGTATCCCGGTTCTCCGGGGAGTGGCGCTGGTTTTCGGGGAGGTGCCGGCACGATGCGGAATTCTCGCAGCGTGGACGGTGGCGTGGAAACGGGGGCGGTGGTCGCGTCGCCGGTAAACCCAGGGGCGGGATCCGGTTCTGATTGGAAGAAGGGTTCTGGTGGCAGCGGTTGCGAGCGTCCACCGCCGGGATCGGGATTGAACGTGGCGTTGGTCGAGGGCGCCTGGCGCAGGAGTCGCGATTGCCGTTCCCACGCCGGAGTTTCGGGAATCACCCGCCGGGGCGGCGCGGGGGGCGCGCCTGGATCGACCGATCCGACAGCGGGGGAGCGTGGCGGCGTCCCTCGGCTGATCGATTGGTGCGGGCGGGGTTGATCCGGGGGCAGGGCGGAGGCTTCGGAAGACGGTGTGTGTCGGGCTTCAGCCTTGGCGCCACGTTGGGTGTGTGGAGAAAGGTCCACAGCCGAGACGGCAGGGAGCGCTGCGAACAGGGCGGCGACCCCATGCGAAAACGAAAGGCCCCGCGCGCGAATTGAATTCACGGCGGATGGCCCACTTCGAGCCTGGGAATCGCGCGTGGGCATTTTCTGCTGGTTGTCGTAACAAGCTCCTCCGTACGGTGCGAGCGTGAAACGCGGAGCGGCTGCAATTCTCGTCGCGCTGACGGCCTGCCGTCTGGCGGGTCGTGGGTTGGCCGAGCAGCTCGACGTGTCCGACATCCAGCGCATTCTGGCACAGGCGGCGAGCAAGGCGCTCGAAATGACGGCGAATCCCATCCACACCAATGCGGTCATTGCCGTGTCGGATCGCGAGGGATATATCGTTGGCACCTGGACGGTGGATCCCGAGTTCGCGACGAATCCCAAGTTCCTTCCTTTCCTGCGCAATGCCCTATCCCGGGCCGGGACGGCGGCTTTTCTTAGCAGCTCGCAGCACGCGTTTTCCACGCGAACGGCAGGATTCATCGTGCAGCAGCATTTTCCTCCTGGAATCGAGAACACGCCCCCCGGACCGCTGGTGGGCGTTAATTTTTCCAATCTGGGATCGAGCGACATCAACCGGTTCAAGGATCCCGCGGGGTTCAATCCGGCAGTGACCAACGGCGTCAATGGCGGTCTGTTGCCGGGATTGATCACCGGCGGACTGACCGGGGCGGCCGGTGGCATGCCTCTCTACAAAAATGGGCAGCTCGTGGGTGGGATCGGGGTGTCGGGGGACGAGGAATTCGGCGCGCCGCTGGGCACGCAGAAGATTCTCGTGGGAACCAACTCGGTGGCGGTGGCGTCGCTGATCACGGATTCCTTTCTCTACGAGCTGGCGATTTCCCCCGAACTGGGCCGCGCGCCCGACGCAGACGAGGAGGTGGCGCAGGCGGGACAGATCGGGTTTGCGCCCGACCCAAAGCTCTGGGGGAGTCAGGTGTTCGTGGGGGGAATTGCTCTGGCCTATGTGGCCAAGCCGCCCGCGCCGGCCGGCACGGTCTTGCCGTTGAGCTTGACCGGAGTTCCGATTCCTCAGTTTCCGGTGACGCCGCCTCCATCGGTGACCTATCCGCCGCTCACCCTGGGTGGCGTGACGGGTGAATTGAGGAATCCGATTCAGGACGACCCGATGCTTCACGATGGGTCGGCGGCGAATGACACGATTTCCGGGCAACCGCGGCTCACCGCGGCGGAAGTTCGATCGATCCTGGATCTCGGCTCCCGTCGGGCGCGGAGCACGCGGGCGGGAATCCGTCTCCCGCGCGGACGGCAGATGCAGTGCTTCATCGCCGTGGTGGGGAATCCGGATCACGATGACGTGGCACCGCCGGTGCTTGGGGTCTTCTGCACGTCGCCCGACGCGACGCGTTTTTCCTGGGATGTAGCGGTGCAGAAAGCGCGCACCGCTCTGTTCTTCTCCGACGGTACCCGGGCTTTCAGCTCGCGAACCGTTGGCTTCCTGGCGCAGCGGTTCTTTCCGCCGGGAATCCAGGACACCGCTCCGGGGATCTTCACGGGGCTCCAGGAGCAATTCAGCGGATTTCCCTACGAAGTGCAGAATCCTCTAAACGAAGTGATCCTCGCCGTGCCCGTCGGACAACCGGGCCTTTCGCAGACTCCGGTGCCGGTCAATTCGAACCTGCCCAACGGCATCACGATTTTTCCGGGAGGTTTCCCGCTGTATCGCAACGGGGTGTTGATTGGCGCGGTAGGAGTTTCCGGCGATGGCATCGACCAAGACGATCTGGTCGCCGCCAGTGCGGCGCGCGATTTTCCGGCGCCGCGCGCCATCCGTGCCGACCGCCTCACCTACCGCGGCGCGCGACTGCCGTTTGCGAAGTTCCCGCGCAATCCGGCGCTTTGACCGCACTCAACGCGCGCACGGCGCCTCCAGATGCTGCACACAACCGTGTGGAAAACGTCCCAATCAACGGACTCCGAACGGTCCCGGAGTGCGGCAGTCCTCTGCCGCTCTGGCTGGGAACGGGATGCCAAAGAACACGGCGTTTGGTCCCGCAGCGGGGTCCGCGAGGAACTCTCCGGGGACGTTTGCCATCTCACCGCTCACGGCGTCGCCAGAATCCAAACACCACGAGGCCGGCTCCCGCAACGAGCCCGTCGCTTTCCGGCTCGGAGACCACGACCTATTGATCCAGCACGACACCGTGCGAACCGCTCCACGCGGCACGGATCTGCCCCACGGGCGTTTGGGTGACCCCAGATGTCAAGATCCATTCCAGCTTTGGAAAAGCAGACAAACAAAAGGGCGCAGAATTTTCATTCTGCGCCCTTTCAGGAAACCAAATGTTTGATGCGGCTCAGCTCTTGAGCTTGCGCCGAACAGCGACGACGCCGGATAGAGCCAACCCAAGCAGGGCGAGCGTCGATCCGGAATCGGGAATGTTCACATTGCCTGTCAATCGAACGGCCTCAAGAAAGTCGTCCGACGTGGTCATGGTAATGGTCAACGTGTTGAGACCGCTGGTGAAATCGACGCTTCCAGCCGCGAAGGGTGCGGTGACTGAGTAATTGCCCGGGCTGCTGCTGAGCAGGTTTCCGTTCAGTCTCAATTCGCCTCCGTCATCGATTCCCCAAACGCCCGAGATTGAAGCGATTGCCGCTTGAGCAGCGGTGAGGGTGAATGTCCGGTAGTAGGTTGGCAGTGGGCTGCCATTCCCAAGGCTATTGGGGTCGACCGTGATCCAGGAAGAACTAGGCCCATTGGCTGCCCAAGCAAAAAACGCGCCGCCGGTATTGGAGGCATCCACCACTTTCGCCGCGGCAGCTCCACCCGATCCTTGGCTTACCGTCCAGTGCGCGTCGGGAGTATTCCCCACGGTGATCAAGTTGTTCAGCGAATCCAGCCCGGTTGATACGTTGATGGTGGATGCATTGGCGATCGTCGCCATGGCAACGGAGAGGGCTGCCCAGAGAGTTGTTTTGAGGGTCATAGGGTTTTCTTGAGTTGCCTCCTAGGAGCATAGGATGTGCCGAATAGGAAACGGATTTCCGTTTTCGACGCGAACAGGTTCTCCCAGAGAGACCTGTGACGAATCCTTCCGCCTCCCTGAAAGGATTCGGTTTCGATAGATTGTAAAAAGTTCCGACACTTTCGAAATCAGGATGCCGGTTTTTTAGTTCCACCCTATAGATAACCAACCGCTTGCAACCAAAGGCAGCGTTTGTCAGAAAACCTTCCATTTTCCCTGAGAAGGAAGTCCCGCCGACCGACCGATTCGGAGCCGTCTGCTGTATCAGATCAGGTTATCCAACGAATGGAGTCCCGAGACGGAATCGAGGGGATGGCGAGGCTGTCGCGCTCATCCCCGTAGCCGCCGAGGGAACGAGGCGGATCCCCGGAAGGGATGGAAAGTACCCAAGCAATGGACTCCGAACGGTCCTGGAGTGCGGCAGTCCTCTGCCGCTCTGGCTGGGAACGGGATGCGAAAGAACACGGCGTTTGGTCCCGCAACGGGGTTCGCGAGTCGAGAGCGCGAGAGGACTCGCGCACTCCAGGACGCTGCCGCGCGATTTGCTCACCGTGCGCGCAGCAAGTGATAGGTATGACAGGTCGCGCAGCTGCTGGGGGCTCCCCCTTTGGGCCGGTGGCAGAGAGCGCAAGTGGTCTGGGGCGGGAGATTGATGTCGGCGGCGCTCTGGCTTGAGCGCACGGCGTGGCAGCCTTCGCAGTCTTGCTGCACGTGCTTCGCGTGGATGAAGCGCCCTTTGAGCATCCACCGATCCGGGATCACCGGCGGCGTGATCACCGCGAGGCCTTCGCGAGCCGGGGTCACCTCATGGCAGTAGGCGCATCCGGCGAAGTGGGCCCGGCGTTCGGCGCTCAAGCCGGGTTGTTGGCGGCGCGGATCGGCAGTGAAGGCCACCATTCGCTCGAGCTCCTCGCCGCTGCCAAAAGTCTGGCGCATGCGGGCGACATTTTCCCGCACGAACGTGTCCACATCGCCCTTCCGCGGCGCCTGGCCAAGAGAAGTCAGTTCCCGGGCCCGGAGATCGGCGTAGGCGGCAGGAAGTCCGCGCAACATCCCTCGGACGGCCGCAAGGTCTCCATGCGGTAGCTTGAGCTCGGGATGTGCCGGATCGAATTGAAGGTCATGACAGGCGACGCAATGGGTGTCGTAACGGATGCGGGCCATGCCCACGCCGGTGGCATCGGGTGTGTG
>JANXMD010000690.1 GCA_025354845.1 Verrucomicrobiota bacterium
CAGCACGGAGTTCAACCACCCCGCCGCACCCGCGCCTGCGACACGAACCTCGCCCATGTGGCAGATGTCGAAAACCCCGGCCTTGGAGCGCACGCACAGATGCTCATCCACGATGCTGGTGTACTGGACGGGCATTTCCCATCCGCCGAATTCAATGAGCTTACCACCGAGCTTCTGATGGGCGGCGTAGAGGGGCGTGCGTTTCAGGGACATGTCAAAAACGGGTCAAGATTGCGGGCTGCGCGGAAGGAACAGAAAGTCGCATGGAACGGCGCGGATTCAAGCCAGAGGCGCTGGCAGTGGTCGCAACCGCGCGCCACTCCGTCATCGGCACCACCGGTGGAATTCCGTTCCCGAGCTCAGCCCCACTTCTCCAGCTTCATCTGCTCCTTAGGCAGGCCGAGATCATGCAGCACCAGATGCTCGACCGCGGCCACCATTTCATTGGTACCGCAGGCGTAGAACACGGTAGAGGCCGCGTCGTCCACGAAGCTCTTCACCCACTCCGGCGTGATGCGGCCGCGGCGACCTTCCCAAGGATGCTCGGGGGCGAGGCGGGTGCAGGTGACGTGAAACTTGAAGTGCGGGTTCTTCGCCTCCAGTTCGCGGAATTCGTTGGCAAAGATGATGTCGGCGGTCGTGCGCACCGTGTAGAGGACGGTGATCTTGGTATCGAGTCCGCGCGCGGTGGCCTCACGAACAAATCCGCGGAAGGGCGTGACACCGGAGCCGCCCGCCACACAGATGAGGTGACGCCCAGGGGGATCAAACACCGGGAGGAACCTGCCAGCGGGCGGGATAACGAAGAGTTTATCCCCGGCTTCCACCCAGTCGACGATGCTCGTGCCCATCTTGCCGTCGCGCTTGACGGTCACCTCGTAGTACCCGCGATCGAGTCCCGAGGAACTGAGCGAATAGGCGCGCTTGTACTTGGTCTTGTGCGGCCAGTACAAGGTGATGAATTGGCCGGTCTTGAACTCGCCCGGATCGTAGCCCTCGGGCCACTGGAGGTGAACGGTCTTCACGTCCGGGAGTTCCATGGTGACGGATTCAACCAGCATTTCAGCGATGACTTTGGCCATGGCGCGGGAGGGAATTGCGACTCGGATTTTCGGGGTTTGGGAACCGGCGTGCGAAACGATCGCCAACGACGACCGTTTGCGGAGAATCCCCGGAAACACTTCGTCCGCGCAAGCCGCGGATTGTCGGTGAAAACGGATTTTTAAGCTGAATTCCCGTTAGGGCGCTGAATCACCCATGGTAGCGCGAGGCTCTGCCGAGCGGGTGCGTAGAGGGCGGGTAGGACGCTGCGTGGTGAGGGGGAACCCGTCCACCCACCCGGCTCATCAGGAGATTCGCCCTACCCTTTGCGCCCTGCGGTCGCACCAAAATGGGTAGCGCGAGGCTCTGCCGAGCGGGCGCGTAGAGGGCGGGTAGGACGCTGCGTGGCGTGGCGGAACCCGTCCGCGCACCCGGCTCATCAGGAGATTCGCCCTACCCTTTGCGCCCTGCTGTCGCACCAAAATGGGTAGCGCGAGGCTCTGCCGAGCGGGCGCGTAGAGGGCGGGCAGGACGCTACATGGCGTGGCGGAACC
>JANXMD010000330.1 GCA_025354845.1 Verrucomicrobiota bacterium
GAAGCCCGATTGAAACCCGGCCAGTGCGATGCCGGCGGGAATCGAAGCGAGTCCAACCAACAGGTACGGTTGCACACCCAGGCTGCTCCAGCGAAGGCGCTCCAGCGGCATCACGCGAACGCAGTAAAGCGCCACCAACCCAGCACGGACGGACGCCATGGTGCGGGGAAACCCGGCGATTTCGATCGGATAGGTGGCCAGAACCAGCACTCCGGCGAGCGCGCCCAAGGCTGCCGACCGCCTCCACGCCGGCGAAGGATCGGGTGAGGATTCAAACCGCTCCCGGATTCCCAGTCCCAGGAACCGAGGGAGCAGGAATCCACCGGCACCGAGAATTCCCAGCAGCACGAAGCCATGTCCCAGCCACAAGCGTGAGAGCAGCGTGAGGGACGGGGAAACCTCGGAATCAAGGCGGTTCGCGAGATGATCCGCGCCGATACCCGCAAACGCCGCGACCCAGCCCAGGGCCACGAGAAGGAATCCCGGCGGCGGCAGATCCTTTCGCTGCCCCACGCGGCGTCCAACGCTCGCCACCATCACCAGAAAGGCCCCAACAAAGGCGAGATCGCCTGGCCCGGTGTTGCCGGTGGCGTGGGCCGCGGTGGAGAGAATCTGAAACGCCGCGACGAGGCAGGTTTCTCCACAAACCCACGGACGGACTTCCAGCAACTTGGGCAACGAGGTCCCGAGGAAACCAAACATGAATCCGCCAAAGAATCCCTCGACCATGATGCGGAGATGCCAGACCCCGGGATAGCCCTCGATCCATCCCATCAGAGCCAAAGGCCACAACAGAACCCCGATTAGTCCGGACAGGATCGCAATGGGAAACAGCAGACGAAAAGGCTCCTGCACCACCTCGGACCACCGCACCCGACCACGCGGCTCGCAGGAGGCACTCGCCGCCACGTGCCGGGGACACCGGGTGCCGGGTCGGACAGAGGACACAGGGGACGACGCAGCGTCAGCGCGGTCCGGAAGTCGAGGTGAATTCATGGCAGGGGCGTTCCTTTCCCTGGGGAAACCCAAAGAAACACCAGGCAGGAACGCAGCCCACCCTGCCCGTTCCCGTTACTCAAGCATCCCGCATCTTGGCGCGGGCTAACCGCAGGTTGCGCGGGAAGTCCAGGGTCCAAGGTCCAAGGTCCAAGGTCCAAAGTCCAAGGTCCAAAGGCCAAAGTCCAAGGTCCAAAGGCCAAAGTCCAAGGTCCAAAGGCCCGTAATAACGATTGCCTGGGGCGCGAGCCCCAGGAAATGCCCCCATTCCGTACCAAGGGCTGAAGGCCCGCATTGCCTTCACCGCGATCAAACCACGCTTCGTTCGCATCGCGCCCGGCCGACCCGCCTGAACGCGGAACTCCAACCGGCTATCTCGACCTTTTGCCTTTTAACTTTTGCCTTTTGCCTTTTCCCGCGGCGCCTCGAGGCCGAGCTGCTTGAAGCGGTTCTTTACTTCCCGGAGGTGGAAGTCGACCGAACAAAGACTTTCGAGTTCCCCCTTCTTGAAGTGCTTGGCCACCTCGGCGTCGGTCTTGAGCACTTCGAGAAAATCCGCGTCATCGCGCCCGGCGTGCTTCACTTCCCAGGTCTTCATCGCGTTGCGCTGCACCAACGCATAGGCGTCTTCGCGGGTGAGTCCCTTGCGGATGAGCGCGAGCAGCACGGTCTGGCTGTTCCACATGCCGAGGCTCAAGCCGAGATTCCGCTTCATGTTCTCCGGATAGACGAGCAAGCCGTCCATCAGGCGCGTCAGCAGCCCGAACATGTAGTCCAATAGCGTGCAGGAATCGGGAAAGATGATGCGCTCGACCGAGCTGTGGCTGATGTCGCGCTCGTGCCACAGGGCGACATTTTCCATCGCCGCCACCGCGTTGCCACGGAGCACGCGGGCGAGGCCGGTGAGGCGCTCCCAGGTGATGGGATTGCGCTTGTGCGGCATGGCGCTGCTTCCCTTCTGACCGCGGGTGAACG
>JANXMD010000755.1 GCA_025354845.1 Verrucomicrobiota bacterium
GGCACGGAAGCCCGGTTTACCACCACCCTGACGATTCCAACCGGCGGTTGGTACGCGCTCGCCGTTCGCACTGCGGACCGGACGGAAGTTCGCGTAGAACATGTGGGGGTGGGCGAGGTGTTTGTTGGGGCTGGGCAGTCCAACTCCACCAACTACGGCGAAGAGCATCAGAAGCCTCAATCGGGACTCGTCTCAACCTTCGATGGCGCGACGTGGCGCGTCGCCGACGATCCGCAGCCGGGGACCTTCGATCATTCCGGCGGCGGCAGCTTCTGGCCTTCATTTGGGGATGAAATGGCCAAGGCGTTGGGGGTGCCGATTGGCGTTGCCGTCACCGGGAATGGCGCGACCAGCGTGCTCCAGTGGCAGCCGAAGGGAACCCGCGTTGGGGTTCGTCCGACCGCCTATTCGTTTGTCCGCGAAGTGGGCACGAACTCCTGGGAATGCGATGGCGCGCTCTTCGATCATCTTGCCCGGCGTGTGGCGCAGTTGGGGCCGCGTGGATTTCGTGCCGTGCTGTGGCACCAGGGGGAAAGCGATGCGAATCAGCCGAACCCGACGCCACGCCGCATTACGGGAGCGGAATATGCGTCGGCATTGGAAACCTTGATTCGCGGTCAACGTGCGGCCGCCGGATGGGAGATCCCGTGGTTCGTCGCCTGGGTGAGCTATCACGTTCCGGACGATCCGGGATCAGGCGTGATCCGTGATGCGCAGGTGAGCTTGTGGCTGCGGGGCGTTGCGTTGCCGGGACCCGACACGGATGCGCTGCAGGGCGACAATCGGGATAGCGGAGGCCGTGGCGTCCACTTCAGCGGCAAGGGCCAAAGAGCCCACGGACACCTATGGGCGCAGCGGGTGCTCGCCCACCTCCAGCGCCTCGACGCGATTCCGGATCGGTCGGGGAATTGAGATAATTTGGAAAGCAGGAAAGCAGGATGGGGATGCGTTCGCGCGAACCCAGGGACCGCTGCTATCTAATTCCTCCAACCAGCGACGCGACCTTAAAGCACGGGATTTCAGAGGCGGTCGAATTTGATCCCAACGGAGATTTCAGATCTTTCTCTCTCCTCCTGCTTTCCTGCTTTCCAAATTACTTCAATTCCCTGCTGCAGGAATCTTAGCGGCGGCGGGCCATGAGGGCCTCGATGTCGTCCGCTTCGAGCGGGATGTCGGCCATGAGGTTTTGGTTGCCGTTGCGGCGGATGAGGATGTCGTCCTCCAGACGCACGGCGAGGCCTTCCTCGCGAATGTAGATCGCCGGTTCCACCGTCATCACCCAACCCTCTTCGAAGGGCCGGCTGAGCAGGCCTACGTC
Organism: Verrucomicrobiota bacterium; assembly: GCA_025354845.1. GTDB lineage: Bacteria > Verrucomicrobiota > Verrucomicrobiia > Limisphaerales > UBA9464 > CAIVQB01. The sequence goes on from JANXMD010000755.1 coordinate 1,319, forward strand.
GTGGACGTCGAGCCCGAGAGGGTGACCGCAGCCGTGCATGAAGTACTTCCGATACGCAGGACGATTCGGGTCCTGCTTGCGGATGTCGCGGGTCGTCAGCAGGCCGAGATCCACGAGTTCCTTCTCGATCGAGGCCTCGCATTCCTTCTGCCATTGCGACCACTTCTTGCCTGGCACCAGGCCGTCGGTCTGCGACTTCAGCACGCGGAGCACGGCGTTGTAAACTTGGCGCTGACGGCGCGTGAAGCGCCCGTTGACCGGGATGGTTCGGGTGAGGTCGGCGTTGTAGTTCGCATAGCTGGCGCCGACATCAAGGAGGAGCAGATCGCCGTTTTTGCAGAGTTGGTCGTTGTCCACATAGTGCAGCACACAGGCGTTGGCGCCACTGGCGATGATCGGCGTGTAGGCGAATCCACCACCGCCACGCGTGAACTCATGAATGAACTCGGCCTCCAAATCGAGCTCGCTGATGCCGGGCTTCACCTTGCGCGCCACGCGCTCGAAGCCGCGCTGGGTGAGATCGCAGGCCTTTTGCAGCAGATCGACTTCGGCCGGCAGCTTGGTCACGCGCAGCATGTGGAGCAGGCGAGCGAGGCGCTGGTAGCTGTGGAGCGGATACTGCGCCTGCAACTGCTGGATGAAGCGATCGTCACGCGTTTCCACTTCGGACACCGAGCGTTTGTGCTCGTTGGTGTTGAGATACACGTGCTCGGCCTCGCACATCAAACGACGCAGGAACCCGGGGAGTTCGGAAACCCAGTGGACTTCCTGGATCCCGGTGCCCTTGCGTGCCCCCTCGCGCGTGAGCTTGTGACCTTCCCAGATGGCGATGAGCTCGCTGGTCTCGCGTAGGAACAGCATCTCGCGATGCTTGGGATCATCGGCGTCGGGAAAGAGCAGCAGCACTGTCTCTTCCTGGTTGATTCCGGTGAGCCAGAACAGATCGGAGTTCGCCACCAAGCGCAGGGAGCCGTCGGCGTTGGTGGGAAGGATGTCGTTGGCATTGACGACGGCGATTGAGCCTGGAAGCAGCAGTCGGGTGAGTCGGGCCCGGTTTTGGACGAACAGCGCGGGATTAATCGGAGCGTGACGCATGGCAGGAGTCTGGAGTGGTGGTGGGAGTGCTGCAAGGGCGAGAGCGTGAGCGAGCGGGCGAGTGGGTGAGTGGACTCCAGAACGAAAGGATGCGAGTCGCGTTCGATTTCGACATTCTCGCCGGGAGAGTCATGCACCTGAACCTTTGGATGTATCCGCTGTTGTTTCTCACCGGTTTGGCGGCGGGATTTGTGGACGCCATTGCTGGCGGCGGTGGGCTCATCACGGTGCCCGTGCTGCTGGCCACTGGGCTCGATTCCAAGATCGCCCTCGGCACCAACAAGCTGCAGTCCTCCTGCGGCACCGCGCTGGCGTTGCGACATTATACGCGAAGCGGTTGGGTGGATTGGTCGGAGCTGCGCGTGGGGCTCGCGGCCTCGTTTGTGGGCGCGTTGCTCGGCGCCTTGGCGGTGAACCGGCTGGATTCCGGTTTCCTGCGCGGGATCGTTCCGGTGCTCCTGCTGGCGATCGCGGCGTACACCTTAATTTCCCCTCGTCTGGGTTCCGAAGCGGGCCCGCGCCGCCTTTCGCCGATGGCGTTCGGATTGGGATTCGGATTGATGCTGGGATTCTACGACGGCTTCTTTGGACCGGGCACAGGCTCGTTCTGGACCTTGGCCTGCGTGGGTGTTTTTGGATTGGATCTGCTGCGCGCCACGGCCGCGACCAAGGCGATGAACCTGATGAGCAATCTCGCCTCGGTCGTGATTTTCGCCTGGGCCGGCAAGATCGACTACGGCGTCGCTGCCGTGATGGCCGTCGGGCAGATGATCGGTGGCCGTCTGGGCTCGGGGCTAGCGGTGCGACGGGGCGCCAAGTTGATCCGACCGGTGTTTCTCACCGTGGTATTTGCCCTCACCGCGCGACTGCTCTGGCAGCGCTTTCACGGGTGAACCGGCCCGCGCGTCAGCCGGGGAATCCGAGCAGCTTGCGCTGACGGATCATTTCGGCCACCTGGGCCGGGACACCGGCTTCCCAGCCCGGCGTGCCGGTCTGGATTCGTTGCAGCACGTCGCGACTGAAGATGTCGAGGTTGGCCTCGTTGATGTCCTCCATGCCCATGATGAAGTGATTCTCAAGCAGGAAGCGGTAGAGGTGCTGGAGGTTGGGCGCCACGCGGAGGTTGCCGGCGGTGATGATCGCACCGGTCTTCGCGTCCTTATAGGGATAGACGTAGAGCTTGAGCTCGTTGCGGAAGAGGCGTCCGAAGGACTCGAGAATGCCGCCGTCGAGATTGGCGTAGTATTTCTCGTCGAACAGTTCCTTGAGGGTCGGCACGCCCATCACAATGCCGATGGGCATCCGGGTGTAGCGGAACATGTACCCCGCGAGGCGGAAGAACTCACCGTAGTTGGTGATCAACACCGGGCGTCCGAGCGTGCCGAGAAGATCGGCGCGATCGAGGAAGTCGCGGTGGTTGATCTTCCCCTCCACGTTGAGGTTCTTGAGGGTCATTTCCATGACCACCAGCACGTCCTGGCCGGCGACCGACGGTTCCTGCACGAACTGCGCCTGCGCGTAGCGGATCATGTCCACCGTCACCTTCGTCGGTGGACGGAACGAGCCGCGCTCGATGAGGACCGGCTTCTTGTAGAGCTGTTCCGCGGGTTGGACGATCTCACCCTCGGGGGTGAACATCGCGGCGTTGGTCAGGCCCTGTTCCACCAGCTGAAGGGAGACGAGCCGGTTGTCGACTTCCTGGAAATCCGGTCCTTCGAACTGGATCACATCGACCTCGATGCGCTCGATGGAAAGCTGATCGACCAACGACTGGATCACGTGGTCGATATCCTTCGGTATGTAGAGCGCGGCGTGAATCAGGTTCACGCCCAGGACACCGAGGGCTTCGGCCTGCTGCATGTTTTCGCGATCCCACATGCGGACGTGCATGAGGATGTCGTTGGGCGGACCACCGGGCTCGGTTTGGAACCGGATGCCCATCCAGCCGTGAGTCTCCTCGCGGCGGGAATAGCTCTTGGCCGCGACCGTGTCGGCGAAGACAAAGAATTTGGTGGTGGAACCGCGCTTGGCGGACAACCGCTCGACCAGCAGGGAGTACTCGTGCTCCAGCATCGACACGAGCCGCTGCTTGCTGACGTAGCGTTCGGAGTGGCCGTAGATCGCGTCGCTGACGATCATGTCGTAGGCCGACATGCTTTTAGCGATGGTGCCGCTGGCGCCGCCGACGCGGAAGAACCAGCGGGCCACCTCCTGGCCGGCGCCGATTTCGGCGAACACGCCGTACTTGCCAGGGTCCAGGTTGATCTGGAGGGCCTTCTGATGGGTGTCCAATCGGTCGCTCATCGGCTTTGAAATCAATCACACGCCGGCTCGGCGGGCGAATCTATTCCGCCCGCTCCTGCCTGCCAGCTAGAGATGCCGTCAGTGAACGCTCCCTGACAAGGCTTCGGCATTCGGTCGGGCTTCCTTGACCCGGAATTCAAGATTGTCCCTCTGGATGTCTGTCGTTTGAGACTTCCAAACCGCCCGCTCTCAATAAAAAACCCGCGACCCGGTTTGCACCGGGCCGCGGGAAAAAAAACCCGGGCGGCAGTCAGAGGATGACCGTCCGCCCGGGGGAATATTCAGAATCAGTTCTGTAGGACTTAGTGGGATATCCGCACACGGTGAACTAGGCCAAGTGCGAAATTTGCCGGGCAACCAAAGAACAAGCGTCTGGAACTCCAGACCGCGATCGATTTGCCCTAAAACTTCAGTCCTAACTGCGACTACTTCTGCTTTCGACGGGCGAAACTTAAATTCCTTTTCGAAGGAGTCAAGGGCCGACCCGTACCTTTTTTCCATTCCCTCAGGCTTTCAAGTAACATGCTGTCAACGAAGGGGTAGACGGAGGCGGGAGCCGTTTGTTCAAAAATAGTTTACGAATGTGACCGGCTTTCCCCTTGCCCCATTCGGCGGGATCCCGGTTCATCGCCGCGCCATGTCCCACTGGATCGTCGTGTTCGTGCTCGGGGTGATCGAAGGTATCACCGAATTCCTCCCGGTTTCCTCCACCGGCCACCTCCTGATCGCCGAGCGTCTGTTGCACGCGCGCCAGAGTGACCTCTTCAACGTCGTCATCCAGGCCGGCGCGGTGCTGGCGGTGATTCCCTTGTTTCGCGAGCGCATTCTCGGCGCCCTGACCCACCCAGGCTCTCCCAGTGTCCGGGATTTCTGGATCAAGTTGATGGCCGCGTTCGTGATCACCGGCGTAGGTGGCGTGGCGATGGAGAAGTTGAAGGTCAAGCTGCCGGAGGAACCAGGTCCGGTTGGGATCGCACTGCTGGTGGGGGGCGTGTTGTTTCTCGTCGTCGAGCGGCTGATTCGCGGCAAACGGGGTTCGGATGAAATTACCTGGACCATCGCCGTGGCTATGGGAGTCGGTCAGTTGGTCGCTGCCGCCTTTCCCGGGGCTTCCCGGTCCGGGACAACCATCGTGATGGCGCTCATGCTCGGGCTCAACCGCGTTGCAGCCACGGAGTTCACGTTCTTGCTGGGAAT
>JANXMD010000798.1 GCA_025354845.1 Verrucomicrobiota bacterium
GCACGAAGCGTTCCGGCAACACCGAGCGCAACGCCGTCTTCACTTCGCGTCCGCCCGATTTGTGGGCGGCGAAGAGGTCGAGCGCCCGCGTTCCAGGCAGGAGATCCAGCGTGACGGTTTCCCCCGGACGCCAGTGGCTGGAGATCTGCAGGATGGCCGGGCCGCTGAGACCGCGGTGGGTAAAGAGCAGGTTTTCGCGGAAGCTCGGTGCCTCGGGGCTCACGGTGGCGATGCAGTCCAGCGAGAGCCCACTCAGCGGGGCGTAATGCTCCTTGTCCTGCGGCGCCCAGGTGAATGGGACCAGGCCGGGGCGGGGACGGATCAGCTCCAGTCCGAAACGGGCGGCCAGTTCATACCCGAACGGCGTCGCGCCAAGATTGGGAAACGACAAGCCGCCGGTGGCGATGACCAACGAGGCCGCGGCCAGCGTTCCGTGCGAGGTTCGAACGCGCCATCGTGTGCCCACCGAGGCGGGATCTTCTACGGCCTGGATCCTACAGTTCACTCGCAGTTCGACGTCGGCGTCACGGCATTCCTCCTCGAGCATCTGGAGGATCTGCTTGGAACTGACATCGCAGAAGAGCTGTCCCAGCTTCTTCTCATGCCAGCGGATGCCGTGGCGTTCGACCAGGGCGAGGAAATCCTGCGGCGTGTATCGGGCAAAGGCGGACTTCAGGAAATGCGGGCTGCCGTGCGTGACGTAGTTCGCCGGCGTGGCGCCAAGGTTGGTGAAATTACAGCGGCCTCCTCCCGAGATGAGGATCTTGTTTCCGCAGCGACCGTTGTGTTCCAGCACCGCAACGCGACGTCCGCGCAGGCCGGCGGTGCGGGCACAAAACAGTCCCGCAGCCCCGCCGCCGATCACGATCACGTCGACTTCCGTCGTTGAACTCGAATCCGCTAGGACATCCACGCCTCGACCGTCGCGACCTGCCGCCTCCGGGCCAAGAGAATTGAACCGCAAGCAGTCCGGATCTTTCTCTGCGTTTTTGCGCCACTAAGGTGAACCCGGAACGACTCAGACCAGCGGTTGAACCTTGTCGACCCGCACCACCACGGTCCCCGCGAGCATGTCGTGCCAGGCCTGGCGATCCTTGTCCCAAAGGCACCAGAGCCAGCCGATGCCCCCGCAGAGCACGCTGAAGAACGTGGTGCAGGTGCGCACGAGCGCGCAGGGGAAATCGATGCGGCGCCCGTCTAGGCGGATCACCTTCAGTCGCAGCACCAGGCCCCCGAGCGTGGCCCCTTTCCACACGTAGAATCCGGCAAACGTGGCGACGACCAGCATCCAGAGGAGGAAGTTCGCGAAGTGGTGCAGGAAGGTGTTGTGAACAATGAATCCCAGCAGCATCCAGTCGAGAACCGAGGCAGCGAAGCGGAGGCCAAAACTGGCGCGAGGGAGGTCCCGTTCGTCGCGGAGGGGGCGGGACGCGCTCGATCCGGCAAAACCCGAACCGCCAAACGTCGAACGCGGCGGTAGGGGTTCGCTTACCGGAGGACGATCTGGCTCCGGAGCTGCTGGCGCTGGCGTGGATTGAAATGGCGACGAGTCAGAAGGTCCGATGGCGATGGGCGTGGGCGCTTCGGTCGGCGTGGTGGGAACGGGAATTGAAACGGAAGAAGTGATGTCGATGGGTGCCGCCTCAATCCGAGTCGGCTCCGGCGTCATTACTGCGAGCACGGCGGGAACCGTGGCGGCGGCCGCTGCCGAGACGCCGACAATGCCCAGCGCTGTGGACGAAACCGCCGGGGACTCCGGGGTCAGCGGAACCACCGGCGAGGATTTGGGTCCGGAGCCGGGACCCGGCCCGTTGTCGGGACCGGACGGCGGGGTTGGCGGCGGCGTGGGGGTGAAGGGCTTCGGAGATTCCTTCCGGAACCGGGCCGACAGCGCCAGCGTCGCGGCGCCCACCGCCCAGAAGTTGGTCACGGTGTTGACGAGCATGCCAAGGAAGGGCGTCAGGTAGAGGAGAGTCATGAGCAGCCCGCCCACCAGCACCGCCACCAGCGGCGGCAAAGGTCGGCGCACCGATCGTCCGACCAGACGGCCCAGTTGGAAGAGCAGGGCTGCCTTGCCAACCAATTCACCGGCGAGCACCGCCGCGATGAAAAAGGGCGATCCGATGACGGTGATGGCGAGAAGCATCGTGATGAGGGCGACGAGCGGCACCGAGAGGACACCCATCAGGAAGGAGGACGCGGTGCGCTCGGCGTAGACGTCGGCAGTGGCCTCAACCGCCCGAGGGAACAGAATGGTCAGCAGCAGGTACAAGCCGAGGAACGTGGCCCAGATCGGCCAAACCCAACCCACATGAAGCGAGAGCGGGCGCATGAGGAGGACGCACTCGCTGAACCATCGGGTGATGCGTTCCGAGCTAAAGCCTTCAAAACCCGGAATCGGAACTGGCACCAGCTTTCCATGTACCTGCGCCCCGGGTTCACGAGACACGCCACCGAGCACACCCACGGCATCACCTTCCACCACGGCATTGGGTCCGAGGTGCAGACCGCCACCGACGTTGACCGCGTCGCCCTTCACGGTGCCGTTAACCGTGGCATTGCCGAGGACCACCACCAAGTTGCCCTCGACCGTCCCATCCACGACGCCATCGCCGAGCACCACCACAAAATCCTTCGCCGTTTCTCCAGACCTTAGTTCCGCCGATTTTCCCACTGAAACCCGGTTGCCATCTTCATCGTTGGCAACGTGCACGTACGACCCGTTGCTGCGGATGGTTTCCGAATGCCGGCGCTTGCTCTTCGACGACTTCGACTTGGCGGGTGCGGCGGGAGTTTCCGGGGCGTCGGGACTGGCAGGGGCCTCCTGCGCCGCGGGAGTAGCGGGCGTCGCGGGTGTGTCCTGGCCCTGGGCAGGGCTCAGAACCAACCCGGTGAACAGCACCAGGGCGAGCAGGTTTTGAAGGGATGCATTCATGAAGGCGGCGGGAAAAGGGGTCAGCGGGAGTTCGAAGCGATGCGCCAGCAGGCAGCACCGAGTCCGATGCAGCCGAAGTAAAGCGTGGCGAGGACGCCGAGGATGGAGGCGAGCACCCAACCCTGGGTGTTGCGCAAGACGGCGACGGCCGCGTTGCCGAGAGTTCCGAGGACTCCGAAGGTGGTGGACACCGGCTGGGTCCACTGGTCGGCGTTCACCGCCGGACCCACTGCGTCCAGTTGCGGAAGCAGAAAAGCGTACACCGCTGCCATCAGTCCGGAGAAGAGGAGGACGGAAAGGATTTGGAGGTGGCGCGGCCAGTTCATCCAGGGCTTCCGGTAC
>JANXMD010000833.1 GCA_025354845.1 Verrucomicrobiota bacterium
GTCGAGGCCGGAGCCATGTGCGGAGGCAACTTCGGGGAGGAACAGCAGACGTTTGAAGAATTCCATAGTGCGATCGGGAAAAAGGTCAGGATTCGGAGCGGTCGGTGGGCGCCGTTTCGGCGGGCAGCGAAGACGCGCGACGCGCGATGAAGACGAAGAACGAGGCGATCAGTCCCAGCATGGTGGCGATCACCACCAGCAACGACAGGATCCCCAAGTTCATCCCCACCGCCAGGCGCGAGTCGGAGCGCCCGAAGCACGCGGCACAGGCCATGGTGGGCAGCGGTGCGGCCAGGAGCAGCCCGAAGACGATGGCGGCAAGGCGTTGTTTCACAGGTAGCTGATGTGCTTGAGTTTCTTGAGGAAGATCCGGCCGTACACCACCAGCGCGGCGGCACAGGCAAGGCTCAGCGACGCCCAGACCAACTGACTGGTCCCGGCACCCTCGCGATACTGCGCCACGCACCATCCCGCGACGCCCAGCATGAGCAGCACGGAGGCAATGACAAAAACCAGATGGAACGCCTTAAGGGACATAATGCGTCTTGGGTTTGGAACCGCGAGGCAGGTCGCTGTCGCTCCAGAGGATGAGCGCGATCATGCCGATAAAAAACGCCGCCGTGGTTCCGAGCACCAGGTAGATCATCTTCTTCTCGGAAAGGAGATGCATGAAATACCCGGCGACGAGGAACGACTTGATCGAGGCGATGAACAGCGCCACGGCGATGGTCAGCGACGCGCTATTGAACTCCCAGTAACGGGCCAGCACGGTGACCACCGTGCCCACCAAAAGCGCGGCACCAACCGCCCAGTAGATCTTCTTGTGGCTCTCCAGGTCGTGACCGTGGTCGGCATCATGGCCGTGGGCCGCGGCGTGGGAATGAGATGAATCGCTCATGAATTGAAAGGTGGGAGGGCGTCGTTTACAGGAGGTACATGACCGGGAACAGGAAGATCCAGACCAGGTCGACGAAGTGCCAGAAAAGTCCACCAACCTCAATGCGGTTGGTCAGGCGCTCCGGATCGGTTTCCCACATCTTCTTGCTGAAGAACGTGAAGTATCCCAGCACCAGCGCTCCGGCCAGGACGTGCAGACCGTGGAGGAAGGTCATGGTGAAGTAGATCGCGAAGAACGTTCCGGTGGCGGGGATGAACGCCTGGAGGAAGGTGATGTCCGAGGTCTTAATCTCGCGCGCCGCATGCTCGCCACCCTCGTGGGAAACCTCCGGGCGCTTCATGCCGACCGGATAACGAAACTGATTGGGCACATCGACGTGAACCTTGACCGAAGCCAACTTCTTCGCCGTCACGGTGTCGAGAGTCCAGAATCGAGGACTGTGGCCATCGATATCGAGGTGACCCGTCACCGCCGACCCGTCTTTCAGGCGGATGACGTAGTGGGTGAACTTCTCGTTGTACTCGTAGGACTTGATGCAGAGGAACCCAAGCGCGCAGGCGATGGTCACCATCATGAACTTCTGAAACTTGGCGTAGTTACCCACCTTCAGTGCGGCCCACGCCATCACCACGGTCACCGAGGAGATGATCAGGACAGCGGTGTTGAACGTGCCAATGGGGATGTTCAGAAGGCCGTGGGGCCAGGCCGTGGCGACATCCGGCCAGAAGCCATCGAGCGCGCCCACGCGCAGGAGGATGTACGAGGAGAAGAGCGCTCCGAAGAGCATCACTTCAGAGGCCAGGAAGAGCCAAATGCCCACCTTGGCGTTGTACAGGCCGGTATCAGGCCGGGGTTTGACCGTGTAGGGGATATCCATGAAGAGGTTCGTTGGAGGTCGAAATTCGGGGGAACCAATCAGCCGGGCATGCCCTGCTGAATATAGTCCTTCGCGGCGCCGGGGACGCTGTACTCATAAGGTCCGCGGTACACGACTGGCTCCGTGAGGAAGTTGCCGTGAGGAGGAGGCGTCGGGGTCTGCCAGTCCAGCGTGGTGGCGTGCCAGGGATTGTCGGACTCCACCTTCTTGCCGTTCCAGAGGCTCATGAAGAAGTTCAGAATAAACGGAATCTGAAAGAGACCGAGGAGGATCGCCGAGTGGGTGATGACCTTGTTCAGTTCCAGGATCCCAGGATCGGCACCGAGCCCGCTGCCAAAGTAGGTGGATCCCCCGTCGTACATGCGCCGGCTCATTCCCTTCAATCCCTGAACAAACATGGGAGCGAAGATGAGGTTCATGCAGAGGAACGAACCCGCGAAGTGGATCTTTCCCAAGATCTCGCTCATGTAGCGGCCGGTGGCCTTTGGGTACCAGAAGTACACCCCGGCGAAGAGCCCGAAGATCGTTCCCGGCGCCACCACATAATGGAAGTGACCGATCACGTAGTAGGAATCGTGGAGGTAGATGTCCGAGGCGTTGAAACCTAGGGGGAGACCGGTCAGACCGCCGATGCCGAACATCGGGAGGAACGCCAGGGCGAAGAGCATCGGCGTGTTGAACCGGATGGAGCCACCCCACAGTGAGATGAACAGGGCGGTGAGGATGATCACCGACGGAATCGAGATCATCATCGTGGTGGTCTGGAAGAAGGTGGAAATCTTCGTTCCCATGCCCGTGAGGTACATGTGGTGCGCCCACACGATAAAGGCCAGAAAGCCGATGCCGAGGACCGCGTAAACCATCGACTTGTAACCCCATAGCGGCTTGCGGGTGTTGTTAGCGATGACTTCGGAGACGATGCCCATCGCCGGCAGAATCAGCACGTACACTTCCGGATGCGCGAGGAACCAGAAGAGATGCTGCCAGAGCAGCGGACTGCCACCACCGGAGACCGGCACAGGACCGGAGCTGGTAACGAGGCCGGTCGGAAGGAAGAACGACGTCTTCAGAAGGTTGTCAGCGAGCTGCATGAGACCCGCGGCTTCCAGGGGAGGAAAGGCGAGGAGGAGCAGGAAGCCGGTGACGAACTGAGCCCAGACAAAGAATGGAAGGCGCATCCAGGTCATGCCCCGGGCCCGGAGCTGGATGATGGTGGTGATGAAATTGACCGCGCCCAGGAGCGACGAGGTGATCAGCAGCACCATACCGATCAGCCACAGGGTCTGGCCGTTCATGAGGTGATCGCGATCCGCGAGCGTGGCCAGCGGGGAGTAGCTCGTCCACCCGGACTTGGCCGCGCCACCGGGGATGAAGAACGAGGCGAGCATGACCGCGCCACCCCAGAAGTAGAGGTGGTAGCTGGCCATGTTCAATCGGGGAAAGGTCATGTCCGGTGCGCCAATCTGGAGCGGCGTGACGTAGTTGCCGAAGGCGCCGAAGGCCAGCGGCACGATCGCGAGGAACACCATGATGGTTCCGTGCATCGCACCAAAGGCATTGTACAGGTCCGCCTGCATCACGCCGTCCTTGGCCATGTCGTCCCCGAGCGTCTTGGCCAGAATCTGGCCGACGATCGGAAGCGCCTTG
>JANXMD010000045.1 GCA_025354845.1 Verrucomicrobiota bacterium
CGGCTTCGGTGACCGCTCGGTGAGCCTCGTGGCGATCGAAGTGGAACCGACTCCGGCCGACGGAACCTCGGCCACCGCACCGTCGACGCGTCCGACCGCACCCCCGCCAAAGCCGATCGAGGCCAAGCCCGTGAAAGTCTCGCCCGTGCAGTTGAATCGGGAGGAATTCCTGAAGGATCCGCTCATCCAGCAAGCCCTCGACGTCTTCAAGGGCCAGTTGGTCGACGTCCGCGCCCCAGGCATCGAATCCTGACCTCCGGGAGGCCCTCCTCCCCGGACTTTCGACCTTCGACTTTAGACTTTAGACTTTCTGACCCCTTCCGTCCGCGCCAAGCTCTCCCCATGTCCGGCATCGGCAAACTCATGAAGCAGGCGACGCGCATGCAGCAGCAAATGGAGCGCGTTCAACAGGATCTCGCACTGAAGACGGTCGAAGGCATCGCCGGCGGTGGCGTGGTCAAGGTCGTCGCCAAATGCGATCAAACGCTGGCGTCGATCTCGATCCAGCCCGAGGCGGTGAATCCCCAGGATGTCGCCTTTCTCGAGGCCTTGGTGTTGTCCGCAGTCAACGACGCCATGGCCAAGGCCAAAGAGGTTTCCAATCGCGAACTCGGTTCCGTCACTCAGGGATTCAGCATTCCGGGCCTGATGTGAGCTCGCTGCCCGAGCCGGTTCGACAGCTTTCGGCCGCCCTGGGACAGCTTCCCGGGATTGGGCCGCGTTCTGCCGACCGTCTCGCACTGCACCTCGTCCAGGCAGATCCCGGGCTCGTCCAGCAGCTCGCCCAAGCCTTGGTGGACGGGCGGGCGCGCACCGTGACCTGTGCGATTTGCGGCGCCCTCGCGGAGGCATCCCCGTGCCCGATTTGCTCCGATGACCGACGGGACCGCTCCCTAGTCTGCGTAGTGGAACGCGTGCTCGATGTGATCAGCCTGGAGAAATCCGGCACCTACCGCGGCCTGTATCACGTCCTCGGCGGGAAGCTGAGTCCACTCAACGGAGTGGGTCCCGAAGACCTCCGCATCGCCGAATTGCAACGTCGCCTCAAGGAAGGGGTCGCTCGTGAGCTCATTTTGGCGCTGGGCAGCGACGTGGAAGGCGACGCCACGGCCGCCTATCTGGCCAAGTTGGTCGTCGCACCTGAATTGCGGGTCAGCCGCCTGGCCCAAGGGCTCCCCGCGGGCAGCGGACTGGAGTTCGCCGATGAACTCACGCTCACCCGCGCGCTCGAAGGGCGTCGGGATGTCCGCTGACGTCCATTTTTTGGAAACCTCCCTCATGAACGTTCCCAAGGCGGTCATCTTCGACCTCGGCAAGGTGCTGCTTGAATTCGACTACCACCGCGCCGCCTCCGTGCTGGGACCGTTGAGTTCGGTACCGGCTCCCGAGTTCAAGCGGATCATCGATCAGACGCCCCTGCTCCACCGCTACGAGACCGGCCTGATGACCACCGCCGAGTTCGTCGCCGCGGTGCGTGAAGTCACCGGGTACCACGGCGCCGAATCCCTGTTCCACGAGACCTTTGGGGACATCTTCTGGGAAATCCCCGCCATGATCGCGCTGCAGCAACGGCTCGAAGCCCGGGGCATTCCCACCTTCATTTTCTCCAACACCAACGAGCTCGCGGTCCGAAAGATCCAGGCCCAGTTCCCCTTCTTCTCCGGGTTCAGCGGCTACATCTACAGCTACGAGGTGCGGTCCATGAAACCTGCCCAGG
>JANXMD010000058.1 GCA_025354845.1 Verrucomicrobiota bacterium
TTGAACAGCGGCAGGATCAGTAGCGGTGCCAGCACGGTCATCAACAACTGGAAGGCAACCAGAACGGCCCAGCCGGCAATCCACCACCGATCTCCCAGCCAAGTCACCAGCTTCAGCAGAACCAACAGCAGCGGAATCCCGATCACGGCGCCGAGCAAGAGTCCCTTGATGCGATCCATCCACCAGGTCTTCTGGGTGGACTGGTTGAAACCAAACCGGGATTCGAGGTGGAACTGTTGCCACCATTCCCAGGGCAGGTCCGGAAGGGAGAGCAGCGTCCCTACCGCGAAGAGCCACGTCGCATCCACCCAGGCCGCAGTCCCGAATCGTCCACGAAAGGCCCCAAACAGTGCGGGAACGAGCGGCGTAAACAGAACCAGCAATAGAACAACCGTCCCCCAAGTGTCGTGAAGCACGCCGAAACGCGATTTGGCCAAGGTGTAGTCCACCGACCGCTGGTAGGTCGTCGGGTCCATGGTGTCCCGAAAGGCCAGCGGCACCTCGTCGGCGTGGGCCTGGACGTGCCGCCGGTTCAGTCCTGACAGGACGGTCTCCATTGCCCAGCGAGAAAAAACCAAGCCGGTTGCCAGAATTGGGATGAATTCAATCGAACGCATTGCGGTCGAAGCACGATCGCGGCCGGAACGTTTTTTTACAATGCCCAGTCGCACTCCTGAATTGCACGCCTACGTATCAATGGTAATTTCCCGGAATAACGCATGAAGTCTCTCGGGTTCATTTTGGCTGTCCTCATGGTGGGTGGGGGTGGCTGGTTCGGTTGGAAACGCTGGCAGCAGGATCAGGCCTCGAAGACGGCTGTGGCCGCGGCGAGTGCGCGACCGGTTGAGGCGACAGTGGAGACCCGGAACATCCGATTTGCCGTGAGTGCGGCTGGTGAGATTGTCCCGGCCGACCAGGTGAGTGTGCGTCCCGAGGTCAACGGCAAGATCGACAAGCTGCCGGTGGATGTGGGGGATGCGGTCAAGTCGGGCGAGTTGATGTTCCAATTGGACGATCGGGACCTCCGCATCCAGCAGGACTCGCAGAAAAACGCCATCGAGCGCTCCCGGCTCGAACTCGAACAGGCCGAGCGCAACTACCGTCGTGCCGAGGTGCTCTTCAAGGGACACCTGGTCGCCCAGGAGGTCTTCGACGATTCCAAAACCTCGTTTGATCTGGCGAAGAACAGCCTGAGCAACGCGCAGAAGGCCCTCGACCTCATTGAATACCAGCTGCACAAAACCCGGGTGACGGCCCCGTTCGATTGCACTGTTCTGACACGGCCGGTGTCAGTGGGGCAGGCGGTCAGCGGTTCCGCCGGATTCAACTCGGGCACCGAGATCCTCACCATTGCGAATCTCAACGACCTCATCATCAACGCGCACATCAACCAGGCAGACGTCACCCGGCTGCACATGAACCAGGACGTCGAGGTCACGGTGGAAGCGGTTCCGGGGCTGAAGATCATTGGCAAAGTGGAGCGCGTTGCGCCGCAGGCCACGATCAAGAACAACATCAAGGGATTCGCCGCGCGGATCCTGCTCAAGGACGTCGACAAGCGCGTGCGTCCCGGCATGACGGCCAACATTTCGATTCCGGTGGCCTCGGCCGAAAACGTGGTGGCTGCTCCGCTGGCCGCGGTCTTCACCGAGTACAACCCCGAGACCAAGCAGCAGGAGCGCTTCGCCTGGGTGCGCAGTGGGGAGGAATGGGAACGCCGCCTGATTTCCATCGGAGTGAGCGATTATTTCTTCGCGGAGATCACCACCGGCTTGAAGTCGGGCGAGGTTGTGGCCTTCGAGGACAAATCGAAAAACGCAAAGGTCTCCGGACCTCAAATCGTCGCTGGGATGTCCTCCCGGCCTGCGACTTCCAGTCCGGCCACCGCGCTTCCCCGGTCGGCGCAGCGCTGAACCGCGGTTCCCGCCCTTCAACCCTGAGTCCGGTTACCCGCTCATTCCGTGGCCCTTCTCGAACTCCGCAACGTCAGCAAGATCTACCATCTCGGCGGCGAGGAGATCCGGGCACTGGATGACGTCACCCTCGACATCGAGGCGGGCGAGTTCTGCTCCATCATTGGTCCGTCCGGCAGCGGCAAGTCGACGCTGATGCACATCCTCGGATGCCTTGATTCCCCGAGCCTGGGAACCATCAAGCTCGATGGGGTGGAGATCCAAAAGGCCTCCGCCAGCCAATTGGCGCACATCCGCAATCGCAAGATCGGGTTCGTCTTCCAGTTCTTCAACCTGCTGCCCAAACTCAACGTGGTGCAGAACGTGGAATTGCCCATGATCTACTCCGGCATCAGCGGCAAGGAACGCCGGGAACGCGCGTTGAAGGCGCTGGACATGGTCGAGCTGGGCAACCGGCTAAAGAATCGTCCCTCGCAACTTTCCGGTGGTCAGCAACAGCGCGTCGCCATCGCCCGCGCGCTGGTGAACGATCCGAAGATTATCTTTGCGGATGAGCCGACCGGCAACCTCGACACCCACACCGGTGAGGTGATCTTGGAGCTCTTCCGGAATCTCAGCCGTCAGGGCCGGACCGTGATGCTTGTCACGCACAATCCGGAAATCGCGGCCGTCACCCCGCGGCGAATCGAGATCCGCAACGGCAAGATTGCGGACCGGGTGGACACGCGCCTCGCCGGACTCGATCGACTCGCGGCCGCCGCGGCGAAGTCGGCCGCCGCTACCGCCGCACATTGAGGCGATCGCATGGGTCTCTGGAACGCCATCGCCGTTGGATTTAAGGAGATCTGGGCCCACAAGTTTCGGAGCCTCCTCACCATGCTCGGCATCATTCTGGGTGTGTCGTCGCTGATTGCGATGAGCGCGCTGGTGGAGGG
Organism: Verrucomicrobiota bacterium; assembly: GCA_025354845.1. Classification (GTDB taxonomy): domain Bacteria; phylum Verrucomicrobiota; class Verrucomicrobiia; order Limisphaerales; family UBA9464; genus CAIVQB01. The sequence continues at coordinate 2,849 of JANXMD010000058.1, forward strand.
CATGGAAAAGGGTTCCCGCGAAGCGCTGGTGGCGATCGGTGGACTCCAAAAATTCCGGATCGAGACCCAGCCCGTTCCGGTGGAGCAGCGTCATTTGAGGGATTTCGCCACCGGCGTTACTCTGGGCGACGTCTATGCGATCCAGAATAACTCCCCGGAAGTTCTGAAAATTTCCCCGGAGATGCGCCTGGAGCCACCGCCCACGGTTTCGGCGAACGGGAAGAATCTTCGAACTTGGTCCACGGCGGGTGTGTGGCCGGTGCAGTTGGAGATGATGGAGCATGTCCTCGAACATGGCCGCTGCTTCAACGAGGTGGATGATGAACTCGCGCGCTCGGTGTGTGTCATTGGCACGGGCATTCGCGATGAACTTTGGGGCGATCCCGAAGAGACAGGGAAGGAAGTCATTCCCCTTGGACAGACTCTGACTATCAACGGGTCTCCGTTCACCGTGATTGGCATGTTCGAGCACTACGAGAGCGACCAGGATCGCAAGTCGCGATTACTCCGGAAGGCCCAGGAGGCGGAGCGGCTCGCGAAGGGGCTCACCAACGCCGTCACTGGACCGAAGCGCATGCGCGGCTGGGGGGGTAACAATCGACGCGGCGGTTTCGCGTTCTGGATCAAGAACAACACCGTGTACGTGCCGTTGAACACGATGTGGATCAAGCTGCTGTCCGGTCAGACCAACACCCCGTCCGACAAGCGGCTGAGTGAAATGGAGATCAAGGTTCGGGATGTCAATAAGCTGGAGCTGGCGCTCAGCGAGATTCGCAACGTGATGATGGTGCGGCACCGCGGCATTGAGGATTTCAACGTCCGCACCCAGGAAGATTGGGCGGAGCAGATCAACGTGTTCATCTCAAATGCGCGGCTTAGCGGCGGGTTGATCGCGGGAATCAGCCTGCTCGTCGGCGGCATCGGCATCATGAACATCATGCTCGCCAGCATCAGCGAGCGCATCCGCGAGATCGGTATCCGAAAGGCCGTCGGTGCAGGCGCCCTCGACATCTTCGTCCAGATTGTGGTGGAGAGCACCGTCATCGCCGTCATTGGCGGCATCGCAGGCGTCGGCACCAGCTACGGGCTGATCCAACTCATCGTCGCCTTCACGCCGACGGACAACGCTCCGATTGTTACTCTCGGTTCCATGCTGATCGCCTTCGGTGCCAGTGCGGTGATTGGCGTCCTCGCCGGACTCTTTCCCGCTCTCAAGGCCGCCCGGATGAACGTCATCCAATCCCTCCGTTACGACTGACCCGATCGCACCATGAATCTGGTCAACACCGTCCTCATTGGTCTGAAGGAGATCTGGTCCCACAAATTCCGGAGTCTTCTCACCATGCTTGGCATCATTCTGGGCGTGGCCTCGTTGGTGGGCATGGCGGCCATCATCAAGGGCATGGAAAACGGCATGAAGGAGGCGATGGTGGCCATGGGTGGGGTGGATAAGGTGCTGCTGCGTCTCCAACCCGTGCCTGCGTGGCAGGATCACGTGGCCGATCAGGCGCCAGGACGCACCATGCTCGATGTTCAGGCCCTGCGGAAGAGTGCACCCCTCATCCGACTGGTCTCGCCCGAGATGTCCCTCGAGGACGTCACGGTGTCGCGGCTTGGGAAGAACTTCCGTCCTGAATTCTGCAGCGGCGTGTGGAAGGAGGTTCTCGATATGAACCTCCACACTATTGGACAAGGCCGGTTCTTCAACGAGATCGACGAGGAGGAGGCGCGAAGTGTGTGCGTCATTGGCACCGGTATTCGTGACGAGATGTTCGGCAAACCGGAGGACATCGGTCAGGAGATTATTCCCATCGGGGAGCAAATCCTCATCAACGGCCAACCGTTTACCATCATCGGCATGTTCACCAAGTACATGAGTGAGCAGGACGCCAAGGAAGCCGCGCTCAAGGCCAAGGAAGGGCCGCAGAAGGCGGTCGCTGGTCCGAAGCGTCAGAAGGGCTGGGGGCGCAAGGGCGGCTGGGCGTTCTGGTCGAAGAACAACACGGTTTACATCCCGCTCAACACGGCCTGGGTGAAGTTCCGCTCGGTCGGGGATCTCAACGGAGTTCCTGATCCTCGCCTCTCCGACATCAGTCTCAAGGTCGCCAGTCTCGACCAACTGGAACCGGCGCTGCAGCAGGCGCGGAATGTGTTGCTCGTTACGCACCGCGGCATTGAGGACTTCACCTTCCAGACCCAGGAGAACCAGCTCGAGAACATCAACAAGCAGATCCAGAATGCGCGTCTCAGCGGCGGTATCATTGCGGCGATCAGCCTGCTGGTGGGCGGGATTGGCATCATGAACATCATGCTGGCCTCCATCAACGAGCGCATCCGCGAGATCGGCATTTGCAAGGCGATCGG